>DATCXL010000427.1:0-3652 GCA_036565825.1 Mycobacteriales bacterium | reverse complement strand
CTGGCGCGGGCGGGCATGCCCGCGCTCGGCGTGCGTCTGGGGGTCAGCGACGGTGGCGAGGTGCTGGCCAGGTCGAACGTGGTACTCGACGGGTACTGGGACAACCCGGAGGCCACCGCTGACGCACTGGATGGTGACTGGTTCCACACCGGGGATGGCGGTTGGGTCGATGACGAGGGATTCCTCGTCATCTCCGACCGCAAGAAGGACGTCATCATCACCGGTGGGGAGAACGTCTCCTCCATCGAGGTCGAAGACTGTGTCTTCAGCCATCCCGCGGTGGCCGAAGTCGCCGTGATCGGTGTCCCGGACGAGAAGTGGGGCGAGACAATCAAGGCCCTGGTGGTGGTGGCACCGGGCGCACAGGTCACCGAGGGCGAGATCATCGCCTACTGCAAGGAGCGGATGGCCGGATACAAGGCGCCCACGTCGGTGGAGTTCCGGGAGGACATCCCTCGCACCGCGACCGGCAAGGTGCAGAAGTTCAAACTGCGCGAGGCGTACTGGTCCGGGCGGGACCGTCAGATCAACTGACCTCCGCACCGGGTTGGGCCGGAGCATCCGGACCCGGACACGCCGAGTTTCCGTCGTGCCGCGGTGTGTCCGGGACGTGTGACGGGACTTTCCCCTGTGCCTGCTGGCGTGCCAACGTCGGTGCTGGCAACCTGTGCCCTCGCGTGCCCGTCCGGACCGGACGGACTGACACCGCGTCGGTGGCTGGCCAGCACACCGGCGCGGGCTCGACACAACACGGGGGTTGTGCATGGGGGCTTCGGCCTGGCCGCGTGGGCGTGTGGCGTCCACTCCGGCCGGTGATCGTTGGATCTGGCGGCTGGTCGTGCTCACCAGTCTGGTCGTCAGCGCGGGGATGTTCGCATCCGCCACGTCGGCCGGGGCAGCGCCCTCGAACCCGAGTGACGCGCAGATCACCCGGGCCGGGCAGCAGAGCCAGCAGCGTGCCGTCGAGGTGGGCCGGTTGGCCGCCCGGCTGGCCACCAGCACCGGTGAGATGCACCGGCTCGCCGACACGGCCGAGATGGCCGTTGAGCAGTACGACAAGGCCCGCGCCGACCTGGGCAGAGCAACCGCCAGGGTGGCCTCGACACGGGCCGCGGCCCGGCGGGCGCACCAGCGGGTCGACCGGGCCCGAGCCGATCTGCGGGAGTTCGCCCGGGGCAGTTACATCCAGGGCAGCATGCTGGGCTCGGTGGCCGCGCTGGTGGGGCCCGGTGGCGCCGACGACCTGATCGCGCGGATGGCCTATCTCGACGTGGCCTCCCGGCGACGGCTCGACGTCATCGGTGCGCTGGTGCGCGCGGAGGTCCGCAGCGCCAACGCCGACTCGGCCGGTCGGGCCGCGCTGGCCGACCAGCAGGACGCGCTGGTCGCGGCCGGTCGGGCCCGGTCGTTGGCCGAGCACCGACTGGTGCGTTCACGGGCCCAGATCGCACAACTCGGTCGCCAGGTGTCGGTGACCCGGAACCAACTGTCCAGGGCACAGCATGCGCTGGACAGCATGCTCTCCGACCGCCGGCGGTACCTCGCCTGGCGGCACCACCAGCAGGTGGTTGCCGCACAGCAGGCCGCCGCCCATCAGGCGGCCGCCGCGCTGGCTGGGTCGGACCCGGGAGCGGGTCACCATGCGTCGTTGGGTGGGTCTGGCTGGAGCCCTGCCAGGGGGAGAGCAGTGGCCCAGGCGGTGTTGCGCTGGTTGGGTACCCCCTATGCGTGGTCGGGTGGTAACGCGGAGGGACCGACCGAGGGTCTGTACCCGGACGAGGGCGTCCGTGGCTTCGACTGTTCGGGACTGGCCCTGTGGGCGTGGGCGCAGGTGGGTGTGCGTCTGCCGCACTACAGCGGCTACCAGTACCGGTCGGGGGCCCACGTGGCAAGAGACGCCCTTATGCCCGGCGACCTGGTGTTCTGGTCCTTCGACGGCACCCCGACCGGCATACACCACGTCGCGATCTACATCGGTCATGGTCGGGTCGTACAGGCTCCACAGAGCGGTGACGTGGTGCGGGTGTCACCGATGTGGTCGGCTGGTTACATGGGCGCGACCCGTCCGGGCACGTGAACGCGATCGGTGGTGGTTACGAGATGATCGGTTTTTTTGCTGTGACGGAGCCTAGTCTGGGCACGTGAGCAACGTTCATATCCGTCCCGAGCGCCTTGCCGACAGCTTTGGTCGGGTCGCGACCGACCTGCGGGTCTCGCTGACAGATCGCTGCTCACTGCGCTGTTCGTACTGCATGCCGCCCGAGGGCCTGCCGTGGTTGCCCCGTGAGGAGATGCTCACCGACGACGAGATGGTCAGGTTGGTGAGAATCGCGGTGGAACTGGGGGTGACCGAGGTCCGGCTCACCGGTGGTGAACCGCTGTTGAGGCCCACGGTGGCCGACCTGGTGGCCCGACTGGCAAAGATCCACCCACGCCCCCGGCTCTCGCTGACGACCAACGGGTTGCTGTTGGCCCGGTACGCCCAGACCCTGGCCGAGGCCGGGCTGGACCGGGTCAACGTGTCACTGGACACCCTCGACCGGGACCGGTTCCGCCAGATCACCTTCCGGGACCGGCACGCCGACGTGCTGGCCGGGCTGGAGGCGGCGACCCGAGCCGGACTGACCCCGGTCAAGGTCAATACCGTGCTGCTGCGTGACGTCAACAACGACGAGGCGGTTCCGCTTGTCGGGTGGGCGTTGGCCCACGGTTACGAGCTGCGGTTCATCGAGCAGATGCCGCTGGACCCCCAACACGGCTGGGACCGGTCCCGGATGGTGACCGCCGACGAGACCTACGAGGCGGTGTCCTCGGTGTACACCCTCGAACCGGAGCCCGACCGGGGTAGCGCACCGGCCGAGACCTGGTTGGTGCTGGACGGACCCGACCGCGAGCACTGGGCGCGTCGGCCCGGCCGGGTGGGAATCATCGCCTCGGTGACCCGGCCCTTCTGTGGCGACTGCGACCGGGTCCGGCTCACCGCCGACGGCCAGGTGCGTAACTGCCTGTTCGCCCGGGAGGAGTCGGACCTTCGTGCGGCGTTGCGTGCCGGTGCCTCCGACGACGAACTGGCCGCCCGCTTCGTCACTGCGATGGCCGGAAAACGTGCCGGGCACGGCATCGACGATCCGAACTTCCTCCAGCCATCCCGACCGATGTCGGCCATCGGCGGCTGAGCGGGCCTGTCCGCGGTGCAGGATTGGCACCTGGGTCAGCCCGTACCGCCGCCTGGGAGCGCTTCGACCCGGCGCAGGAACCCGCGCTCGGCGAGGAACTGCTCCAGATAGGTCCGATGCTCAGGGCAGGCAACCCAGCGCTTCTCCCGTTCAGGGGAATGGATACGCGGGTTGTTCCAAACCAACGCCCATTTGGCGGGCGCGCGACAACCTTTGGCCGAGCAGATGGGTGTAGTCACACTGGTCACGGCTACCAGCTTGCCGGACAGTAAGGCGTCGGGCAGCCACGGGGGGAGCTGCCCGACGTGTTGGTAAAGCTACACCACGCAACCAGCTAATTGCGAGGGGCAGCCGGAAAGTTCATCCGGAGGTCATACGGCCTCCATCGCGATCCGGCCAGGGTAGGAGTTAGCCCTCACGGGTTCCTCTCGGACGGCGTCTGGCCAGCCGGCGATACGCCCGTGTGGCCGCGTCCG
>DATCXL010000424.1:0-4319 GCA_036565825.1 Mycobacteriales bacterium | reverse complement strand
CCGAAGCCCGCGCCGACCGCGACCGGCTGCGCTCCGAACGCGACACCGCCCACACCGAAGCCCGCATGGCACGCGACCGAGCCGACCAACTCGCCGACCGCCTGACCGCCCTGGCCACACCACCCGGCGACCAAGAACCATCCCAGCGCCGCACCACCCGAGCCGCAAAGCAGTAACAGCCGCACGGCCCGCCGCCACATCGACAGGCGCGGCTTGGTGCCCGTGCCCGCCGGTCGCTGTCGTAGGCCGGCGGCATGATGTGGCCTGTGAGCGCGAGCCTTCCTGTAGACGACGTGCCGCCGTATGCCTCTCCTCAGGCGTGGCGTCGGTTCTGCGCGAAGGCCGTTCCCACCGCCAGGCACACGATCTGGCGGGGAGCGTTGGCCGATGACGGGTACGGCCGGTTCTTCGACCCGCTCTACGAGGACCAGGCGTTACCGGCCGGGCAGCGGTCGGGGATCGTGCGGGTGTCCCGCTGGCTGTGGTGGGCCTACCACGGCCCGATCCCGGCCGGCGCGGTCGTGATGCACCTGTGCGACATCCCGATCTGCTGCCGCCTCGACGACCTGGTCGTGGGCACCCAGGCCGACAACCTACGGATGGCCGCCGGGCGTGACCGCACCTCCCGAACCACTTCGACCGGGCGGGCCGACCGTGCCGACCGGCGCGGCCAGGCCGCGCAGTCACGGGCCATCCGTGCCGCGGTCACCGCCGCGCTGGCGGGTGGCGTCACCGATCCCGACCTGCTCGCCGGTATCGTCGATGCCGTGATCGCCAACGGCGACCCTTGTGCAGGATCGCCTCGTTCTCATACGGCGTCTCGACCATCGAGGTCAGCCTTGCCTGAGCGAGAACGAAGATGGCCTTGTCAGCCATGTGAGACCCCGTTCTGCAACCGAGCGGTTCCGGCCCTCGTCACGGCACAACATCGCCCTCGGTGCGTCCCATGGTTGTACGGAGCCCGAATCAGCCTGTCTCCTGAACGAGGACCCATGCTCGTTTGAGTGGAATGAGGGCTCGGGTCGCTTCCGGAAGCCGCTCATAGGTCTCAAAGAGGTGATCGAGGATATCCTCGTCCGTCCAGACTCGGACCTTCAACCGCTGGGTGAGCCGAAGTTGCTCGGCTTTCCTGGTCAATCCACCCCAGGCGACCAGAAGGGCCTGATCCGCCTGGTGACTACTGACCGCGCCCTGCAACTGGTTGAGGACAGGTACTCCGATCTGCGTGCTCTCGGTTTTGACCTCGACTACCAACGTCGGGCTGTCCAGGCCAAGAGGCCCGCGTCCGGCAAGGATGTCGACCCCGAAGTCGGGTCCTTCGGGAGACACCTCACAGGTGTAGCCCAGCGCGCGCAGGATGTCCGCGACCAACGCGGTGAGTTTGTGACCCGCGAAGTTCTCCGTCAGATGTGTTCGGACGTGGTCCCTTATCGATTCCACGGTGATCGCCAGCGTCGGATCGACCGGAACCGCGTCGCTGTTCACCTCCGAGGTCAGGGCGGTGCCTGACCCGTTCGCGGTGGCAAGGAGACCAGGGTCGACTCCGGTTTCGAGGGCGGCCTGGAGTCGCGCTTCGGCACTGTTCCGTGTCGCCGAGAAGATTGTCATCGAGCCATTGAGCGTGTAAAGCAGGTCATCCTTGAATGCCGACCGGGACACGTCTGTTCGCTTCCAGTCGACCCGAATGATGTGGCGCCGACTTTCCGGCTGGTCCGACAGGTATTCGTATCCCCCCGAACAAATACCCAGAGCGACCTTCTTGGTGGTCTTCAATGGCAGCACGATGAGGTCACCAGGCTTGACGTTACAGCGCAGTGCCAACATCTGCCCGACGAAATTCGCTATCTTGAACCTGTCCTCGCCCGCCATCGACTCCTCTGCGACAGCGCGGATCTTCTGGCGGTCGTCAGCCGGGGTGAGGTCTGGAAACTCGATGAAACCACCTCCGGCGACGTTGTTCTCCAGCGCCCACAGGTCGCGCTCCCCGGAGACGCCAGCCCGCACCACCCATGCCGTCACGCCACCCACCCCAGTTCGAGTCCAGACACGGCCTCCAGTTCTACTCGCACAAGCGCCGGCCTGGGCGAATATTGGGCGTCCTCGTCTCACCACCCGGGAACCCATCGTCTGCTTCCTCGATCCCTTGCAAACAAAGCATCAGGAAGCCTTGGTCGTTCACAGATCCTCGACATGGTCAACGCTGTCGCTCCAGACAGGCCGGTCGCCTGGTCGAGCGTTGTACCGCCACAACGAAGGTCCCCGGCCAGATCATCAGAAACGTGACCCCGCGTTCGATCTACTGGCCTCGGTGTCGTTTGCGTTCGCGTCTGATCCATCGGTGGCCGTCGGCGGTGACCGACTCGAGAAGGCGAATCCCGTCGACCTCGCTGGAGGTGTCGGCCACGAACTGTTCGAGCGCGTCGGGGTTCTGCCGGTCCTCGGCGGCAAGGTACGCGTCGTGGTTCGCGCGGATGGTGATCTCCTCACCGCTGACCAGGGTCAATGTCAGCGCCTGGCCGAGCACGGGTTGCGCCCGGCCGGTATTCGGCCCGCCGCCCGCTGGCTCGGCCACCTGCCGGCGGCCACGGGCGTGTACGGTGCTCTCCCCGATCCGCGCCGAGGAGACCATGTCGTACCGGAAGGCGACCCGGCGTTCGTCGTTCAGCGCACCCGAGGCGAAGTCCAGCCGCACCTCCAGTTCGCGCACACCGTACTCGGTGAGCAGGAACACCCGTGCCGTGTAGGCGCGGTACCGGGTCAGACCGTGGGCCATCCGCGCCCGGGGAACGTCGGGGAGCCCTTCCACCAGGACGAAGTGGGTGACCACGTCGTGGTTGGTCAGCCGGTATCGCTCCATCGCGCGGGCGCGCAGGTGGACCTTGTCCCAGGCCAACCACCGGGTCATCTCGGCGTCACCGGGACGGTCGGACAGTTCGGCCTCACGCCGTCGGTATGCCTTTTTCTCCTCCTCGAACAGCTCCTCGTTCTCCACCGTGTCATCCTCGTACCGGCGCCGTCCGCAGTAGACGGTCAGGCCATGGATGACCGTCAACCGACCGCCGGCGCCGACGAGCGCCGTCGCCGCCAGGCCGGTAAGGATGTCGGCCCTGACCGTGACGACCAGGCCGAACAGGCAACCCACCGACAGTGCGGCCAACGCGGCGACCAGTCGCGGCACCGTCCCTCTCGGACTGCGCGGATGATCGCGGAACGCGTACAGCGAGGTGTCCTCCCAGGCTCGCGCGATCCGTTCGGCATGCCACTTGATCAACCAGAGCACCTGGTCGGCCTCGACCCGCGGGGCAGCCGGATCGTCGTAGAGCGCGATGAGGTTGTCGCGCAACGCGGTTCGCAGTCCGGCGGTCTGGGCGGCGAACTCCTTGGGCGACGCCCCCTTTTTCAGCGGCGGGTGGGTGACAAACCACCCTGTGACAAACTCCTTGATCCTGGTCGCGAACCGCTCCGACCTCGGGTCGACCGGCGAAGCTGTGCGGCTGACCGCGTCCGACCCGCTGATTGCCTGCTGCCTCTCCGCTCGGCGCCGGTCCAGGTACCGGTGCTCACGGCCGTACCACACCAGCACGAAGCCACCGCCTCCGCACAGGACCACCACGGCCACTGTCCAGGGCAGACTCGCCGCCACCATCGTGACCAGGGCCAGCGCGGCACCGAAGATGCCCACCGCCGCTCCCACAATCGACAGCGCGATCTCCCGGTCGCACGGTGCCCGGGTGATGACGCGCTTTCTCGGTGCCGCCGGGACCGGTTCGAAGAACTTGGGAACCCGGCGCCTTCGGTCCCGGCCCATCCGATGTTCGATGACCTGCGCCTTCAGGACGGCGTCCGCCCGGTCCTCCCGCGCGCTGGCGAGCAGTGCGGTCAGGTGGCGGGTGGTCTGCTCCCGACAGTCGTCGGGAAGCCGATTCAGACGATCCAGCGCGTGGTCGAAGCGGACCTGGTCGAGTCGACCATCGTGTTCCTCCTGCGCGACCAGACACCCCAGCAACTTCTCCACCACGTCCAGTGCGTCACGCCACTGGTCACGGGTGTACTCCCTGGCTCGGTCGAAGCAGGACCGGAGCGCCTCGAAGCTCTCGTCCTCCAGACCCTCGAACGAACGACCGCTCAGCATGGCCAGCACCCGGTGGTAGGCGACCACCGGGCAGAACAAGCCTGGTTCGCTGGCGAGTGCGGCGGCGATCAGTTCCTCGGCATGTCGCGGATATCCGTCGTCCAGTCGGTTTGCTGCGATCCGCAGTTTCTCCTTGGGACTGTCGTCACGGTTCAGGTACACGTCGCCGTGAACAACGGTGTGGTGG
>DATCXL010000421.1:0-2212 GCA_036565825.1 Mycobacteriales bacterium | reverse complement strand
CCACCACAGCCGGATGACACCGGTGGACTGCTGACGGGACATCAGGACTCCTTGCTGCGCTTGCGGGCCGGCGCCGGCTCCGAAGTGGACTGGTCAGGTTGTGTGACCGGGTCTGTAGTCGACGTGTCGGTGTCCGGATCGACAGGCGGGTCGGACTCTGGGTCGGTTGGCGGGTCGGTGGCCTGCCATCCGCGCGGCGCCCACACGCGGCGGTAGGCGGACTCGGCGACCTCGCACAGGCTCCCCGGCAGGTCGGGGTGGGTCATCCACACGCCGATCAGCCCCTCACCACAGCGACGGTCACCGACGTGACAGCCGAGTAGGTGATCGAGCAGATCCCCGTCGAGTCGGCCAGCAGGGTGGCCGGGAACAGCGGCAGGATCGTGGTCTTCCCGGCCGGCACCGAGTGGGTGACGTCGGCGACGGCCAGCCCGGACACGGTCTGGGTGGTGGCCAGGGTGACGGTGACAGCCGACCCGCTGCCGTTGATGACGTGCAGGTAGGTGTGGTCCCCGACAGGGGCGGTGTCCCCGCCGGATGTCGCGGAAACCGGGTTGACGTCCAACCCGGCCAAGGTGACCTGTTGGACGGCCAGAAGTGCCATCGACGCTCCTATGTGGATGGCGTGGTCCACACGCCGTAGATGTCGGTCGAGTACCAGAGAGGCGGGGTGACGTCGTTGTCCTGCTGCGCGGGCTGCGGGGTTTCCACGGTCACCTGTGTCACGTCCCGGCCCGGCACGGACAGGGCGGCGGTGAGGATCGCTTGGCGGGCGCGGTCGGCGTAGATCTCCGCCGAGTCCTGGGTCAACCCGACCGCGCGTACCAGCACGTTCGGGTAGGCGTCGGCGTACCGGTCGTTGACCGGTCCGTCCATCGGCGGCCCCGGGTAGGGAAACACCACCAGATACGGGGGGCTTGCACCGTCTGGAGCTTTGCCCGTGCCCACCGCCAACCCGGCCGCCTTCAGCGCGTCGATGACGGCCTTGGTGTGGTCGTGCAACTTCGGGACGGTGGTCACAGGTCCTTCCCGATGACCAGTCCCAGGCCGCGCACGAGGTCAGGGGTATTCCTGTCCAACGCCGGGCCGAGGTGCGCGTACGGCGGGTTCTTAGTGGTGCCGTACTCCAGGATGTTCCCGAGCGCCCCTTGTGGACGGTCCTTGTCCGGGCCGATGACCGCCTCGGCCCACCCGACCCCGACCCGGGTGTCGTAGGTGATCGCATACGGGTACAGCGGAGCATGCCTCAGCCCCGAGGCGAACCTGCGAGCGTCGTCACGGACCTTCTGCGCGTTGACCTGCAACGCCTTCCGCGTATCGGGTAGCGCGTCCTCAGCAGCGGAGATGATCGCCGCGTTCAACGCGCTCAACCCGTCAGCGGTAATCTCGAAGTCAGCCACCAGACACCTCCTGATCCTCACAGGACAGATGACGTGCCGTGCGCCTGGCCGAGTACCCCACCGACACCACCACCAACGTTCGGTCGACAAGATGCGGGTCTTCCGACGCGACCACCCTCACCACGTCCAGCGGGGCGAAATCGACGGCGGTGTGGAACGGCAGTGTCACGTCGTACCGGGACAACTCGACGCGCCGGTCACCGGCCAACGCCTTCTGTGTCTCCAGGGACGGCGGCAGCTTCACATCCGCCGGTCCCGTGTAGACGGTCGCGTAGGCGGTGGACACCACGCCAGTCACCGGGTCAGTGGTCTGCCCGACGACCCGGGCGATGACCACCGTGTCCCGCATCAACGCCCGGTGCGCTGCCCTACCCCGGGCCAGGGCCCGCCCGACACTCACAACCCCACCAGGGCCACACCGGCCCCGAACCGGGCGCCGATCCTGTCCCGTAGCCGCTCGGACAGCTCCATCTCGGTGGTCTTCGTCTCCGAGTCGAAGGTCACCGAGTAGTCATCGACCCGTTCCTGGACCACCCCCGGGGAGGCGGCCAGACCAGTTCCGTCCTGTTCGGACCGCAAGGCCACCAACCCGGCGGTGACCATCCGACACACCAGATCGACGATGTCCTCGGGAACCTGGACAAGGCCGTGGGTGTAGGTGACCGTGACCGTCGACGGGATGTGGTGGTGGGCCTGCCAGCCCACCACCCGGAACAGCACACCATCTGCGGTCAGAGTCCAGTCGGTAACCGCCACCCCGTCCATCAGCACCGAGGTGACCGCGGTGACCGGCCCGGCCGGAAGCCGAAGCC
>DATCXL010000384.1:0-10709 GCA_036565825.1 Mycobacteriales bacterium | reverse complement strand
CCGACCGCGCACGCGGAGGTGCTGGTGTTGCGTCGGGCCGCTCGCCGACTGGGGGGCTGGCGGTTGGCGGGCACCACCCTGGTCGTGACGTTGGAGCCGTGCACCATGTGCGCGGGCGCGCTGGTGCAGGCCCGGGTGTCCCGGCTGGTCTACGGCGCGGTGGACGAGAAGGCCGGCGCGGTCGGCTCGCTGTGGGACGTGGTGCGGGACCGGCGGCTCAACCACCGGCCGGAGGTTCACGGTGGGGTGCTGGCCGAGGAGTGTGGGGCCCTGCTGCGCGACTTCTTCACCGGACAGCGGACACCGGGACGAAGACCTGGTCGGGCGCCGGGACAGGCGCCGGGACGGGCGCCGGGCCTGAACACGGGACAGCCGTGATCCGGTACGCTCGGCCATGGTGGAGTCGCCTAGTGGCCGAGGGCGCACGCCTCGAAAGCGTGTGAGGGGGCAACCCCTCCGTGGGTTCAAATCCCACCTCCACCGCTGTGAACGGCGACGATGGCCGCTCCGACCAGGCGTCGGGGCGGCCATCGTGTTCGTGGTCCCGGATCTGGCCCCGTCTGGCGGCGATCCGCCGGGATCCCGGGGACCTGCGGGCCTCCCTGACGACGAGGTTCGGGTCCACCAGATGCCCGACCGACGAGGGATCGCCTCGTGCCGTGTCGAGGGCCTTCAGGTCAGTGCGCAACAGGTGGCGCTCGTCTGGTTGGCGCAGAGCGAACACACGCGGATGTGCGGTTCGGAAAGGATTCGGCTGTCGTCCCGCGCTATCCCCACCAGAAGGACGTGGCGATCAGAGCGTAGAGGCCGAGTAGGGCCACCCCCTCCAACCACACCGACTCGCCGTCGAGGATGATCACCGCCAGTGCCAGCACGGTAAGCGCCACGGCGAGCACCAGCATCGGCGCGAACACCAGGGTCAGCACGGCCCCGCCGATCACGTGGCTGAGCAACACCAGTGCGGGCGCCAGTACCAACGCGATCTGCAGTGGACTGTTCACGATCACCGACAGGGCGTAGTCGGCCTGGTTTCGGGCGGCCAGTTGGATGCCGACGAAGTTCTCCACCGCGTTGCCGGCGATCGCCACGATCACCAGGCCGGCGAACATCTCGTTGATGTGTAGCGCTTCGATGGCCGGGGTCAGCGCGGTGACGAACCAGTCCGACACGAACGCCGCGGCCACGCTGGCCAGCGCCAACATCCCGATCGCCGTCGACAGCGTCCAGTGCCGCGGTTCGACGGCGGTCTGCCCGGCCTCGGTCGGCTGGACGGTGTTCCCCGCCGAGCCCTCGGTGGCTGCCCCTTCGGAGCGGTTCCGCAGCGACCCGGGCAGCGACAGCACGAAGACGCCCAGCAACACCACCGAGGCGACCACCGACAGGGTTCCCTCGTGTTGGCTGGCCGGAGTGTGCACGTAGGAGGCCAGGCTGGGCACCACCAGCGCGGCGACCGCGACGACCATCAGCGCGCAGGTGTTGCGTGCCAGCGAGGAACTGAACCGCTGGGTGCCGTGCCGTAACCCGCCGACCAGGAACGCCAGGCCCAGTACGAGCAGTGCGTTGCCGAGGATCGAGCCGATGATCGCCGCTCGCACCACGTCGGTCAGGCCAGCCCGCAGCGCGAAGATACCGATGAACAGTTCGGGCAGGTTACCAAGGGCGCTCTGTAACACCCCGGTGGCTCCGGGGCCGAACCGGTCGCCGAGTTGGTCCACGCAACGCCCGACCAGGGCGGCCAGCACGCCAACGGTCGCGGCCGACACCGCGAAGGCGGTCACCGCACCGAGACCGGCGTACCGGGTCACCGCGGACAGCAGTATCCCCACGGCCGAGGCGGCGAACACGACCAGGTCGGACCGTCGGAACATCCCTGGTTGTCCGGTCGACGCGGTTGTGGCGGTCTGGGTCTGTGACATCCGACGATCCTCGCAACTCGGGCGGCCGGCCGGTGGCCAATCAGGTCACCGGTGTCATCTGGTGCCATATGCACCGCACCGTCGACGCATGGTGCGCGCCGGCAGTGACTCACTGTGACAATTCTGCGATCCTCGGGTCAAGCTGCCGTCATACAGCCGCCTCGTGCGCCAATTCATGATAAGTCGTCTCAGACCGCAACCACCCTGTCATATGGGAGAGCTCATGCGCTGGAAGCAACGACGCCTCGGCGTGGCCGCGGTGGCGCTGGCGGCGCTGGTGCCGCTTGCCGCCATCGGGACGGCGGGCGCCGCATCGGACGGCCCGTCCCACAGCGGACAGCACGTGCCGCGGCTGGACCACGTGTTCGTGATCATGCTGGAGAACCATTCCCGGTCCAGCGTCATCGACGACGTGAACGCCCCGTTCATCACCGGGCTCGCGCACCGGTTCGGCATGGCCGACCAGTACTTCGGCGTGACCCACCCGAGCATGCCGAACTACGTCGCCACCCTGGCCGGCGACAACTTCGGGATCCAGGACGACAACGACCAGAACGTGGTGAACCTCGACCGGCCGAACCTCGTCGACCAACTCGAGACACACGGCCGCAGTTGGGGTGCGTACATGCAGACGCTGCCCGACAACAAGACCGACCGGTTCGGACCCACCCTGCCCGACGGCACCGTGGTACAGCTCTACGCCAGGAAGCACAACCCGTTCGTGCTGTTCGACGACATCGCGTCCAACCCGGCCCGGATGTCGCACGTGCGGGACTACTCGGCGCTGGCCGCCGACCTGGACTCGGCACACGCCCCCGACCTCGTCTGGATCACGCCGAACCAGTGCAGCGACATGCACGGCGGGGTGAACGTCGCGGTACCCGGACACCCGGAGACGCCCTGCCCGTTCGGCTCGGCCAAGGACGACCCGAACGACGCGGCGCTCAAGCAGAAGGCCGACGCGTTCGTGCACGGCGCGGTGGACACCATCACCGGGTCGCGGGCCTGGACCGGCAACAGCGCGATCTTCATCGTGACCGACGACAACGACTTCACCGGTAACGAGCAGACCCGGCGACTGGGAGAGCGCGGACGGCTGCTGCGACTCACCGTACGTCTCGAAGGGCGATGCCCGGATCAGCGCCGACTGGCCTGGTGGCACCTACGGCGGCGGGCTCATCCCGGCCGTGGTGGTGACCACGCACGGCCCGCGCGGGTTGTCCAGCCACATCCCGTACAACCACTACTCGCTGCTGCGGACGATCGAGGACAGTTGGCGGCTTGGCCACCTCGGCCACGCCGGTGACACCGCCGGCGGTGTCGTCCCGATGACCGACCTGCTCGGCCGCCACTGACCACGCCGGGGTGACGGGGCCACCATGGGTCCCGTCACCCCGGTTCGGTTCGCCACACCGGGTCTGCGACTACTTCCAGGTCGCCGGCCGCCGGCGGATCATCGTGCCGCCCTCGACGACCTCCGGGAACTGCGACTGACGCAGATTCGCATCACCGAGGGTGAAGGCTCCGTGGCAGTGCCTGCGCAGTTCGTCCGAGTGCCGGCCCGGTGGAAACACAGCTATCACCCGGGCTTCCGGGCGTTGTCGGCCGAGGGCCTGTACCGCGGGGCACAGGTCGCTGTCAGCGGACACGAGGATCGCGGTGTCGAAGCGGTTCGTGATGCCATCCTCCAGCAGGGCCACCGCGATCGAGACATCGGTCTTCTTCTCCTCGTAGCTGGTCCAGTCGGAACCGCATCCTCGACAGCGCACCTTCTTCGCCTGGTAACGACCGAAGATGATCTCGATGTCGGGTTGACTTCGCAGAGCGCCAAGGTAGGCATCCTGCCTGGCGACCTTCCCCGGGTCGTCGCGGACCCGTGCTGTGAAGTAGCGCACCGCGATGAGACCCTGGTCCGACTTCAGTAAGCGCAGGCTGAGCTTCTTGAGGTCTAACCAGAGGTACCGGCTGCCGTAGCTCCGCTTCATGCCGTAGTAGAGGTTGAACCCATCCACGTAGACGATGACCCTGCGCACAGCTCCACCCTTCAGACGTTGCAGCATGACGCGTTGCCCGGTATGGTCAACGCAACCCCGCCAACGTTTTCGTTGGCCCGACGGCCCCCGTACGGGGGCCGTTTCCTTCTGCATTCCGCTGCGGATCAGTGGGACGACGCTCAGTCGCAACCCAAGATGATCCTGATGCGCCGCAGCTTCTCCACGGCCTCGCTACCTGCGCTGTCCAGTAGAAGTTCGTCGCCGGAGGGGGATGGCTTCAGGACAGCCTCGATGGTTCTGCCGACGGCCGAGTCGATGCGGTAGATCCGGATGACGTCCCCGTAGCGAGGCACGTCGTTGTCCTCCAGCGCCCAGGTCGGGAAGTACCCGAGTTTTTCGTCCTGAAGGCTCCGCGCTATCTCGCCCAGTACGCGCACCCCCAGGCGGTTATAGCCCAGTGCCTCGCGGAGTTCGCCGAGGGTGGCGGTCATGAGGTTGCCGTTTTCCGAGACCGCCGCTGCCACATCCTTCATACTGCTGTAACCAGCCACCTTGTCTCCGACTCAGAATAGATCCATCTTATGGCATCATACTGTAACAACCTGGATCACAACGTGTCCATGGCGATGGGGTCATGTGGGAGGCAGCACCAGGAGCGCGGAGCCACGTCGCCGGCGGTGCCATGACACAGGGGCGCAGTCGATGGGAACCAGGTCCGTGGCCGTCATCACGGGGGCGTGATGGCGGGTGACACCCGGTCGACACCCCAGTGAACCGCCCCACTCGACGGCGAGGTTAAGGCTGAAGCCGTGCACGGACACCCAGTCATATCCCGTATCCTGTTGCACGGAGGATTCGCCTAGTGGCCTATGGCGCACGCTTGGAAAGCGTGTTGGGTGCAAGCCCTCGGGGGTTCGAATCCCCCATCCTCCGCCAGTGTCACCAGCACAGACGCCGGGCCGTCCCGTGAGGGGCAGCCCGGCGTCGGCGTTCAGTCTCAGTTCCAGTCTCACTTCGTCTCCGGCGAGCCCCAGATCAGACCGCTCACACGGTGGGCCACGTCACCGCGGATCGAACCGGTGATGTGCTGGTAGCGGGCCGCCATGGCCGTCGTCGACCAGCCCATCAGGCCCATGACCGCGCGCTCCGGGACACCGAGGATCAGCAGAGTCGTCGCCGCTGCGCCGCGGGGCTCGTTGTCCAGCGGGCACGGCGCGCCAGCGTTGTGCTGCCCAGGGGGCAGAATCCGTCGTCCTCCGAGCCTGCGGGCACGGCGTGCCGGTCCGCGAGGACCGCCCTTCGGTGCCCGAGAATGGCGTACCCGCGTTCGTGTTGTGCGGGCGTTGCCCGGCGCGCAGCCGGTCGAGCGCTCGTCACGGCGTTGCGTCGCGCGTGGGGCGACGGCGCCTGAACGAGGCCGCCTAGACCGGGTCGAGGCGGCGGCGTAGGAGGCAGAACTCGTTGCCCTCCGGGTCCGCCAGTACGTGCCAGGACTCCTCGCCGGTCTGGCCGACGTCCACCTTTCGTGCGCCCAGTGACAGCAGGCGCTCCAGTTCCTCCTCCTGGTCGCGGTCGGTGGGGTTGACGTCGATGTGCAGGCGCAGCTTGGTGCGCTTCGGCTCCGGCACCGGGCTGAAGATCAGGGTCGGCTGCGGGCCGCCGAAGCCGACGCCCGGTGGGCCGATCTCGATCTCGTCCTCCTCGCGGCCCAGCTCGACGTAGCCGAGCACGGAGGACCAGAACGCGGCTTGTTTCTCCATGTCGGCGCAGTCGATGACCAACTCGGAGATGCGGCAGCTCATGCGCGCACCCTAAACGCACCCGGCAATCGGCGCCGCGCGTGGCCACGCGTCGAGGCCCTTGGCCGCCTCGGTGGCGCGCAGTCGCGAGGCTTCCCGGACAGCCAAGATCAGACTTGGAAAGCATGTTGGGGGCAACCCCTCGCGAGTTCGAATCTCGCATCCTCCGCCAGCCTGACAACCAGAACGCGCGGCCGACCCCACCGTCGGCCGCGCGTCGCGGTTTTCGCCCGGGTAAGCGGCTGACTCTGTGCCGTTACCTGGCGACGTCGTCGGTGCCGGCGACGGCGTCCAGGTCGGCCCGGCGGGGCAGGCCCTCGCAGTCACCGGGCACTGTCACGGCGAACGCTCCGGCGGTGATCGCCGTCGCCAGCCGCCGGGCGGGCTCGTGTCCGTCCAGCCGTTCGGCGAGGTATCCGGCCACGAACGCGTCGCCAGCCCCGACCGGGTCGACAACGTCGACCGCCAGCGCGGGCACCTCGTGGTGGGCACCGTCGACCAGGGCGACGCATCCGCGGGCGCCGTCCTTGACCACCGCCTCGGCCGGGCCGAGGTCGGCCAGCGCGCGCACCAGGTCGGCGGTGGATCCCGGTGCGGCAGAACCCAGCACCAACCGTGCCTCGGCCGGCCCGGCGAAGACGATGTCCGCCCGGGTGACCAGGTCGCGAAGGACCGGCCCGGCGGTACGCGGATCCCAGAGCTTGCCGCGGTAGTTCACGTCCACCGAGACGACCACGCCCGCGGCCCGGGCCAGCCCGACGGAGTGCAGGGTCGCCTCCCTGGCCGAGTCGCTCAGGGCCGGTGTGATGCCGGTCAGGTGCAGGATCGCCGCAGCCCGGACAGCATCGACCGGAACGTCGTCGGGGCACAGTCGGGAACCGGCACTGCCAGCCCGGTGGTAGTCGACCCGCCAGGTGGTACCGAACCGACGGTGCTTGACCATCAGCCCGGTGAAGCCGCTGTCGCGGATGGCCACGGTGGTGATCCGCTCGGCGTACAGGCGGCGTTCGATCAGGTCGCCGGTCGCGTCCGATCCGATCCGGCCGAACCAGGTGACCGGCGACCCGAGCCGGGCCACCCCGATCGCGACGTTGCTCTCCGCCCCTCCGATGCCCAGGGTGAAGGTGCGGGCGAACTCCAGCGGCCCGGTCTCCCCCGCGGTGACCAGCCCCATGGTCTCGCCGAACGTGACCAGTCCGGTGCCGTACCGCCCGCCGTCGGTCAAGACGATCTGGCCGTGTGCACGGCCTCCACGGCACGTCGGGCCCGGTCGGCCAGGGCCGAGAGGCTTCCGCCCTGGCCGGCGTCGCCGACCAGCGGGCCGCCCACCCCGACGGCCAGCGCGCCCGCGGTGAGCCAGTTCGCGATGTCGTCCAGGCCGATCCCGCCGGTCGGGATGATCTGCACGTCGGGCAGCGGACCGTGTAGGTCCCGCAGGTAACGGGGGCCGACCGCTGAGGCTGGGAACAGTTTGACCACGGCCGCACCGCCGCGGCTGGCGGTGAACACCTCGGTGGGCGTCAGCGCACCGGGATAGGCCGGAACCCCGGCGGTCAGCGAGTAGCGGGTGACCTCGGGTGCCGCCACCGGCGAGACCAGGAACATCGCTCCGGCGTCCACACAGGCCCTGGCCTGCTCGGCGGTCAGCACCGTGCCGGCCCCCACCACCACGTGGTCGGGCAGTTCCCGGGTCAGCGACGCGATGGACTCCACCGCGCCCCGTGAGGTGAGGGTCACCTCGATCGCGGTGACCCCCGCGTCGACCAACGCGGCGCTCACCGCGGTGAAGTGCTCGGCGGTCGGCGCGCGCAGGATCGCGACCAGTCCGGCCCCGGCGATGGCCGCGGTGACCGGGTCGGCCGCGGCGGCACCGACAGCCCGGGTGGTCGAGGCAGCCCCGGTGGTTCCGGCGGCACCGGTCATGACGGATCGGCCCCTTCGATCCGGGCGGCCAGTTCGAGCGCCTCGACGAAGTAGTACTCGCCCCACATGACGCTCTCGTCGATCCCGATCCCGTTGCGGTGGTGGTAGGTGGCGTGCCGCAGGATGCCCTGCCAGCCCGGTACGTCGGCGGCGATGAACTCGGTGGAACGCAGCGTGGCCAGGATCCGCAACCCGTAGTCGCGGTAGTGCCCGGCCGCCGCGTGGTCGCCCAGCGCGTCGGCCAGTCGCAGCATCGCGGCGGCCGCGATGGCACCGGCCGAGGCCTCCCAGCGTTGGGTCGGCGCCGGGTCCAACCAGTCGTTGGGCGGAACGCCGTCGTCGGGGGTGTGCGCGATGTAGTAGTCGGCGGCCCGGCGCGCCGCATCGAGCATGTCGGCCTCGCCGGTGTGCCGGTACGCGGTGGTGAAACCGTAGATCGCCCAGGACTGCCCCCGGGCCCAGGTCGAGTCCGAACGCCAACCCTGGTGGGTGGAGGCGCGCAGGAACTCGCCGGTCTCCACGTCGAACCAGCCCTCGTGCAGGGTGCTGCCGTCACCTCGCATGAGGTACCGGCGGCTGGTCCGGCAGTGCGCCAGGGCGGCCGCGCGCAACTCGTCGTCGCCGCTGTACTGCGCAGCCCGGAAGATGATCCCGACGTTCATCATGACGTCGATGAAGGTGCTACCCGCGTCGACCCAGGTCCGCAGGTACCGGCCCGGCAGTTGTAGTCGCCCGGCCATGGTGCGCCCACCGGCGATCAGCACGTCGCGGGCGTGCGGGTCGCCGTCCAGGTCGTACCAACGTCCCCAACTCGGTTCGAGCAGGAACCCCAGGTCGTGCGTTCCGGTGTCGTCCTTGCGGTGTTCGAGCAGCCGGCTGTACTCACGGGCCCGCTCGGTCCACCAGGGGTCACCGGTGTGCGCGGCGAACACCCACAGCATGCCGGTGAGGAACCCGCCGCTCCAGGTCGGCGCCCACGGGTCCTTGTCGAAGACCCACTTTCCGCCCTCGGTGTAGGTGGTCAGCCGGCCCGGCGCGGACTCGATCAGCGCCCGGATCTGGTCGCACCCGAAGTCGAGCGCCTCGTCGACGGACAGGGTGCGGGCGGTACCGACCGCCGACCCGTGCTCGGTGCCGGTGCCGGTGCGGCGTGTGGTGGTCATCGGGTCACCCACCGCTGCGGTCGCGGGGTACCAACGACATGCGCGATCACGTCGGGCGCTGGCGGGTGGGGGGACGTCGGCATGCCGGCTCCAGGTGGATGGTGAGGTGAGCGGTGTGGCGGTCGGGGCGTGGACACCTTCCTTCGGCTACTTCCTGCGGTTCAGAAAGGCGCGGACGGCGGCCCGCTGCTCGTCGGTCTGGCAGCAGGCGGCGACCTCGTTGGCCTCCACCCGCAGCCCCGCGTCCATGCCGAGCCGCAGTCCGGCGTGGATGGCGCGTTTCGCGCCGCGCACGGCGGTCGGGTTACGGACCGCGATGCGTTCAGCCAGTCGGACCGCCGCGGTCACGACGTCGTCGGTGACGTGGTTGACCAGACCGAACGCCTCCGCCTGCTCGGCGGTCAGCAGGTCGCCGGTGAGGATCAGTTCGGTCGCCCTACCTCGGCCGACCAGTCGCGGCAGTCGCTGGGTGCCGCCCCAGCCGGGCAGGTTCTCCAGGGTGATCTCGGGTTGGCCCAGCCGGGCGGCCGGTGTGGCCAGCCGGATGTCGCAGGCCATCGCCAGTTCCAGGCCGCCGCCCAGGGCGAAGCCGTTGATCGCCGCGACCACCACCACCGGCAGTTGTTCGAGCCGGTCGAACACCCGCTGCCCGTGGCGCATCTGCCAACGCGCCGACGGGCCGTCGATACCGTCGAGTTCCCGGACGTCGGCACCGGTGCTGAACGCGCTGGTCCCGGCGCCGGTCAGCACCACCGCCCGGGCACCTTCGGGGTCGCCGACGGTGGACTCGACGGCGGTGACCAACGCGTCGATCGCGTCGATCAACGGTCGGTTCAGCGAGTTTCCCTTGCCGGGCCGGTTCAGGGTGGCGACCAGCACTCCACCACGTCGTTCGGTGAGCAGGACGGGGTCGGTGCTCATCGCTGGCCCCGCCGGTTCCGCTCGGGCAGCTCGGGCAAATCGGGCAGGATGAGGCCCATCGGGGCGTCCCGGAATATTCGTTCGTCCATGGTGACCACCTCGGTGCTGATCTTCGGAACGAAGCCCATGTGGTCCAGCACGTCGGCGGTCAGGTCCAGGCCGGGAGCCAGTTCGGTCAACAACAGGCCGTCCTCGGTGAGTTCGAACACGGCCCGCTCGGTGACGTAGCTGACCCGCTGGCCGGTGGCCACCGCGCGTCGGGCGGAGAAACTGATCTGTTCGACCTGTTCGACGAGCTTGGGCGTGCCGCCCGCGGGAACCTGGATCGGGGCCGGTCCACCGGTGACAGTCGTGGTGCCGCCGGCGACGAACGTCCCCACGAACACCAGGCGCCGGGCGCCCTGGGAGATGTTCACGAATCCGCCCACCCCCGGCGCGCGTCCGCTGAAGCGCCCGACGTTGACATCGCCGTGGGCGTCGACCTGGGCGAAGCTCAACACCGCCACGTCGAGCCCGCCACCGTCGTACCAGTCGAACTGGTGACCCGCGTCCACGCTGGCCTGCGGATTGATCGCCATCCCGAAGTCGCTGCCGCCCACCGGAACGCCGCCGATATGGCCCTGTTCCACGGTGAAGGTGACCCGCTCGTGTTGGCCTTCCTCGGCGAGTACGTTGGCCACCCCGTCGGGCATGCCGAAGCCGAGGTTGATCACGTCGCCGAGGCGCAGTTGTTGGGCCGCCCGGCGGGCGATCACCTTGCGGACGTTGAGGTCCATCGGTTCCAACGTGACGTGTGGGGCCCGTTGCTCGCCGGTCAGGTACGGGTCGTCGGCGGTGGCGACCGACAGGCGCTGGTGCGGGTCGACCACGACCGCGTCGACCAGGATGCCGGGCACCCGCACCCGGCGTGGGTCCAGGGTGCCGGCCGGCACGACCTGACGGACCTGGGCGATGACGATGCCACCGCTGTTTCGGGCCGCCTGCGCAGCCGAC
>DATCXL010000382.1:0-6144 GCA_036565825.1 Mycobacteriales bacterium | reverse complement strand
CCGGCGGCGGTGCTGCCGCTGGGCACCAGCTTCCGTAATGAACGGCGCATCCTCGACGTGGCCAACCGGGTGTCCGAGCCGCTGCGCGCGCAGGGGTTGGACGTCGGGGTGTTGGTGCCCGGTCCGCGCGGCGGAGATGGTGTGGTGCGTTGCGCGCTGCTGTCCACCGTCGAGGAGGAGGCGGCCTGGTTGGCCGACCAGGTCGAGCGGGTGTGGTCGCAGGACGAGGCACTGCGGGCGCGGGGGAAGCCGGGCCGCAGTGTGGCCGTGCTGGCCCGCCGGCGGTCGCAGTTCGAGCGGATCGAACAGGCGTTGCGTGCGCGGGGTGTTCCGGTGGAACTGGTCGGGCTCGGCGGCCTGCTGGCCACCCCGGAGGTGCGCGACGTGGTGAGCACCCTGCGCGTGCTCACCGATCCCGACGCCGGAGACGCGCTGGTCCGGTTGCTCACCGGTCCGCGGTGGCGGATCGGCCCGCGGGACCTGGCTGCCCTCGGCCGGCGGGCCCGCGAGTTGGTCCGTCAGCGGCGGGAGGACAGCCAAACCTCGCCCCGTCGAGCTGACCACCCCGGCGGATCCGGTGCGAACCCGACGGTCGAGCCAACCGAGTCGACCGGGTTGGAACGACCAGCCGAGACCGCCGGAGTGTCGGAGTTGCCGGCCGAGGACGGGAGCATCGTCGAGGCGCTAGATGACCTCGGCCCGGCCGAGGCCTACTCTCCCGAGGGCCTGCGCCGGTTGGACGCGCTGCGCCAGGAGTTGTCGTCGCTGCGTCGTCGTACCCACCAACCGTTGGCCGACCTGGTGACCGACGTCGAACGCACCCTGCGGTTGGATGTCGAGGTGGCGGCTGGCGGGCAGAATGCCGGCCGAGTGCACCTTGACCGGTTCTGTGATGTCGCGGCACAGTTCGCGCAGGAGGCCGAGGTCGCCACCCTGGGGGCGTTTCTGGCCTACCTGGCTGCCGCCGAGGCGACCGAGCGCGGTCTGCAACCCGGCCGGGTGGAGGTCGACGACGAGCGCGTGCAGGTGCTCACCGTGCACGCGGCCAAGGGCCTGGAGTGGGACGTGGTGGCGGTGCCCGGACTGACCATGTCCGTTTTCCCAGACCGGGATGCGGTGGGTGGATCGGGGTGGGCGACCAGCCCCGGAATGTTGCCCTACCCCCTGCGCGGCGACGCCGCCGACCTTCCCGACTTCGAGCCGGATGCCGCGGACGACCAGAAGGAACTGGAGTACCTGCGTAAGGATTTTGTGGCCCGTTGCCGGGAACGCGGTGCGTTGGAGGAGCGCAGGCTTGCCTACGTGGCGCTGACCCGAGCCCGACACGCGATGCTGTGCAGCGGGTACTGGTGGGACGACGCGACCAGACCGCGCGGGCCCTCGGCGTTTCTCCTCGAGGTGCGGGAGGCCTGCCTGGCCGGCGCGGGGAAGGTGGACCGCTGGGAACCTCCGCCGGCCGACGACGAGTCGAACCCGCTGCGCGCCGAGGTGCGGCAGTTCACCTGGCCGGCCGATCCGCTGGCCGCACGCCGGGTGGACGTACGGGCGGGAGCGGAGTTGGTGCGTGTCGCGTTGGCCCGGCCAACCGAAACGCGGTCCGAGCAGGGTGCGCTGTTCGATCCGGATGCGCAGGCCTGGTCCGCAGACGTGGATCTGCTACTGGCCGAGCGAACCCGGCGGCTGGCCGGCGGTCCGGTCGAGGTGGCACTGCCAGGCCATCTGTCAGTGTCCTCGCTGGTGGTGCTGCGCCGTGAACCGTCCGAGTTGGCCCGGCAGATCCGTCGGCCGATGCCGTTCCGCCCTGCCCCGTTGGCTCGACGCGGAACCGCGTTCCACGCCTGGCTGGAGGGCCGTTACGCCGGGCAGGGGTTGCTCGACGTCGACGAGCTTCCCGGCGCGGCCGATGAGGACGCCGCACCAGATGCGGATCTGGACATGCTGCGCGAACGGTTCCTGGCCAGCGGTTGGGCCGACCGAAGGCCGTTGCGGGTGGAGGTGCCCTTCGAGGTCCTCATCGACGGGGTGCTGGTGCGCGGGCGGATGGACGCGGTGTTCACCGACGGTGACGGTTACCTGGTCGTCGACTGGAAGACCGGCAGTCGGCCGGTCGGAGTGGCGCTGCGGGCCGCCGAGGTGCAGTTGGCCGCCTACCGGTTGGCCTGGTCGGACCTGGCCGGCGTGCCGCTGGAGCGGGTGCGGGCGGCGTTCCACTATGTCCGGGACAACCAGACGGTCCAGCCGGTGGACCTGCTTGACGGCGACGGACTGGCCGCACTGCTCGCCACCGTCCGCTGACCCGCCGTCGGGCCTCTGCCCGGCGCTGCCGACCCGGCCGGACCGGGGGTGTGCTGATGTGTGCTCATCCGGCGCTGGTATGGCACCCGAAGACACCGATCCGGTGACCGGTCTGGCACCGAACGGGTCGGTACCGGCGTCTCGCCGCGCCAACTGAACATTCGTGACCTACTGTCCACAGGGGCGCGATCCCGCAGGTCCACGCAGCGCGGACGGGGAGGTGACGCATGAGCCCGAACAGTCCACAGGGGAGGCTCGCACCGGCCGAAGGGCCACCGGACCGGGAGGTCATCCGTCCGGCCGTTCCCCCGGAGGTGCCGGTGAAGGGCACTTTGCACTCGGTGGAACGGGCGCTACGGGCGTTGGAGTTGGTGGCCAGTTCCGGAGACGGGATCACCGCCAAGGCGGTGGCTCGGCGACTCGGGTGCACACTGTCCACAAGCTACAACGTGCTCAACACGCTGGTCGCGGCCGGGTATCTGGTGCGGCTACCGGAGGCCCGTGGTTACGGCCTGGGGTATCAGGTGGCCAGCCTGACCCGGGTGCTGTGGGACCAACTGGCGGTCAACTCCGACGTACGCAACGTGCTGGCGCGGCTGCACGCCGAGGCCGACGCGCCGGCGTATCTGGCCGTCTACCGGGACGCCGACGTGGTGGTCGGGCACATCGTCGACTCGACCAGCCAGCCGCGGGTCGAGCCGATCGAGGTCGGCTACAGCCGGGGTGCGCACGCCACCGCGTACGGGAAGGTCCTGCTGGCCGCCCTGCCGGTAACCCGGCGCCGGGCGTTGTTGAACCGGGCTGGGATGCCGGCCTTCACCGAGCACACCTGCGTCGATCCGGCCCGGCTGAACGCCGAACTGGACGGGTTGGCCGTTGACGGGTTGGCCGTCGAGGTGGAGGAGTTTCGCGGCGGGGTGGCGGGCGTGGCCGCTCCGGTCCGGCTGTGCACCGAGGTGGTGGGCGCGCTCGCGGTCTCGGTGCCGGTGCGGCGGTTCGAGCACGTCCGTGGGCGGTTGGAGGACACTCTCCGCCGGTACGCGGCCGACATTGCGGTGGCCATGTCAACGGTCATCACGCTGCCCCAAAAGCGATTCAACGAGCGGTTAAGCATGTTTCGCGGGGCATGCACGGTTTCCAGGCTGACGGAATCTTGGCCCTTGTCCCATCGCTGTGCGCGACCGACCATGAACGGTACGTCGTGGCAATCGGAGAGGTATGACGCGACACTCGCGGTGGCGAACCACCCGCGACCTGCGGCCGGTCCTTCGACCTGCGGACGGGAACCGGGGCGTCACCGCGGCTGGGCGGCGCACCGGTCCTGCGGTCCCGTGAACCACCTCGGACGCGGGAGGTGCCGGTGGCGGTGCCCGTGGGGGAGCCGCTGGCGACGGGGGAGGAGCTCGGAGTGGGCTGAGTCGGTGTGCGCCCTGCGGCGCGCGTCGGCGTGCCGGCGTACCGCCGCGCTTCCGGTGGACGCCGGTCACCCGGTCCGAGGAGACGCCTCGTCGGGCAGGGGTGCAATCCACACGGCTCACCACGGGGTGGCACCTGTGGGACTTGCCGACCGTGCCCCCGCGAGGGGGTCCGGGACCGCCGGATCTGGAGGGGTGGTGGCGATCGATGGACCTGGTTCTCACGACCCACACGGTGCTCCGTCTGCGTGGCGAGGTAGACCTGTTCACGGCACCTCGACTGCGTGCCGAGCTGGGTGACCTGGTCGAGTCGGGGCGGTGGGACCTGATCGTCGACATGCGAGATGTCGAGTATTTCGGTACCGCCGGGATCGCGGCCCTGGCCGGTGCGCTGGCCAGCGTGCGCCGTCGTGGCGGCTCGCTGAAGGTGGCCTGTCCACACCCGCACGTGCTGAAGTTGTTCCAATTGACCGACATGAACAAGGTGTTCCGGATCTATCCGACGGTCGACGAGGCGATCGCCGACAGTCTGGTCCCGGTACTGGGCTGACCGTCGCCCGCACCACGTCCCGATCCCGGCCCGACGAGGATGGGTGGGTCGTCTCACTCGGGGGCGGGTCGGGTGCGCACGGGCATCAACGGCTGTCACGCCCGGACGAGTCGACCTGGTCGAGTACCGCACGGGCCAGCGCGTCCGGGGCCTGCTCGGGTACCCAGTGGCTTACCCCGGTCAGTTCCACCATCCGGTACGGACCGGTCACGTGCCCGCCGCAACGCTCGGCCGCGACCCGCCCGACCGCGATGTCCCGGTCGCTCCAGAGGTAGGTGGTGGGCACCGTCACCGGACCGGTCCCCGGCGCGTGGGGCAGCGCCCGGTACCAGTTCAGCGCAGCGGTTAGCGCGCCCGGCTCGCCCATCGCCCGCGCGTAGTTGTCCACCACGGACCGGTCGAGATCGCCGAACATCGCCCGCAGCCGGGTGGCGCCGTCGGCGAGCAGTACCTGCTCGGCCCTGCCTTCGGTCTGGAACAACCGGATGTAGGCCGAGCGGGCCTGCTGGTCGGCGTCGTGCGCCAGCGCCCAGCCGTAGGCGCTGGGGTGCGGCACCGACACCGCGGTCAGTGTGCGTACCCGGTCGGGATGGCCGGCGGCCAGCGCCCAGGCCACCACCGCGCCCCAGTCGTGGCCGACCACGTCGACGGCGGCCAGATCGAGGGCATCGAGCAGTCCCACGGCGTCGGCGACCAACCGGTCCAGTTGGTAGGCGGCGATCTCGGTGGGGCGGGCGCCGGGGGAGTAACCACGCTGGTCCGGTGCCACGGTGCGAAGGCCGGCTGCGGTCAGCCGCCCGACCACCGGGCCCCAGCAGCCCGCGTTCTGTGGGAATCCGTGTAGCAGCAGCACCGTCCGGCCGTCGGCCGGCCCGTGCACCCGCACGTCGAACGTCAGGTCGCCCAGCCTGATCCGCATGTGTCGAGCCTAGCCCCGCTCTACGGATTAGATGGTTTTCGTCATCGTATGGGGCTTCTATAGCCACCCGGTCAGGCGTCACCGCGGTCAGGCGTGGTGCCGCCGAGTGCGGCGGTAACCCGGTTCCGGACCCTTCCCCAGATCGCCCGGATGAGCTGTCTGGCCAAGGCGAGGGGACGTGGGTGGTTGAAGATGATGAAGTCGTCGTATCTGTGCACGCCTCGGCGGTGGGCCACGGACCGGGCGGCGTCCCGCACGGCCACCAGGCGGTCGGTGGTCATCTGGAGTGGCGGTTCGTGTGGTTGGAACGTCGCACCCAACGGGTGGTCGCGCCCGGGACTGCGGGTCATCTCGATGTGGCACCCCATCACCTGGGTGACCGGCCGGGTGTTGGTGAAGGCGACCAGCCGGTCCAGGCTGGCGGTGAACGCCGGCATGTCCTGCACGTAGAGGCGTCCCGGGTACACCGTGTCGCCGGTCACCAGGAAGCCCGACCACGGGTCGTACACCGCGATCGAGGTCTCGTGGTGACCTGGGCACCCGGTCACCTCCAGCGCCCGCCCGCCCAGGTCGAACCGCACCACCTGCTCCGGCCAGGCGCCGAATCCGAAGAACGCACGGACCGCGTCAAGATCCCTGCCGACCACGGTCGTGGCCGCACGGTCGGTGAACTGGCAGTCACCGGCGACATGGTCGCCGTGCGCGTGGGTGTGCGCCACGACCAGTTCGTAGGTGTCCCGCGGGTGGTCGGCCAACCAGTCACCAAGGATGCGGTCCACCGTGGCCCGTAGCGGGAACAGGTCCGGGTCGGCGGTGGCGCCGGTGTCAAGCAGCAGGGCCCGGTCGTTGCCGCAGAACAGGTAGAGGAACGGCGCCTCGAAGTGCACCGCCTTGCTCTGCCGCAGCACGAAGGTGTGCGGGTCGTGGGCGTGTACCTGGATCCTCGGACCGGTGTCACGCCGGGC
>DATCXL010000379.1:0-2659 GCA_036565825.1 Mycobacteriales bacterium | reverse complement strand
GCCCGGCAGCCGGCGGCCAACTCGCCCCAGGTCTGGGCGTGGGCCGCGGCGTCGGCCACCTCGAGTGCGCCCGGTACCAGCCTGAACCGTGGCCCGCCCGGTTGGCCGGGTCCCAGTGGGCCGACGCCGCCCGGGCTCACGCCTTCCTCCGGCGGGCCGGGGACACACCCCGCGCGGCCCGGTGCAGGAAGGCGCGCAGATGCAGGTTCACCAGTTCGGGCCGTTCCATGATGACAAGGTGCCCGGCGCCCTCGGCGACGACCAGTTCGGCGTCGGGCAACTGTTCGGCTATGGCGCGGCTGTGCGCCGGTGGGGTGAGCAGGTCGCGATCCCCGACCAGTACCAGGGTGGGGAGCGTGCGCAGCGCGTTCAGCCCACCCTGCCGCTCGTGCGAGGTGATGGCCGGCAGGAAGTCTGCGATCACCTCGACCGGGGTACCGGCGATCATCGCGCCGACGTACTCGACCAGCCAGGGGCTGACGTCCCTGGCTCCGAAGCTGTACCTACGGGTGAGCAGGAACGCCACGTCCCCGGTGACCCGACGACCGCGTTCGACCAGCGAGGCACGCCAGCGGATGCCGCGGACCAGGTACGGGGTCAGCGAGGCGCGCGCCCGGGCGAGAAGGGCGGGCAGGCCCAGCGTGACCTCGGCCAGCCGGCCGGTCGAGGTCGACAGCAGCGCCACCCCGACCACCCTGGGCCCGCCGTCGCCCTGGCCACCGAACATCTCCGGATGACGGTCGGCCAGCGCCATCACCGTCATGCCACCCATCGAGTGCCCCACCAGCACGACACGCCCACCTGGCGCCACCTGGTGGATCAACTCGTACAGGTCCTCGCCGAGACGGTCGATGGTCGCGGTCTCGGAGGGGGCGCGCGCGGACCGTCCGTGGCTACGTTGGTCGTAGAACACCCTACGTACCCGGGGGTTGCGGATGTCTGCGAGACCAAGCCGCTGGAAACACCACGAGTCAAGCGTCAGGCAGTAGCCGTGTACGAACACCGCGGTCAGCGGTGCGTCGGCCGGCCCGTCCTCCTGCACGTGCAGAGCGATCCCGTCTGTGGTGTGGGCGGTGCCCACCCGGTCAGCGACCGGCGGCACCGGCCTCCCGGCGGCGTTGGTGTCGCGCTGTGGGGTACGGATCCGACCGATCGCGTAACGCTCCACGGCCAGGCCCACCGCGGCCCCGGCGGCCAGCACTCCCAGTGCCCCGCCGACGATCCCGCCGACCCTGCCGCCGAGTCCGGCGCCGATCCCGCCGGCCCGCCGGGATCCGCGCTCGTCCGACCCGGTGGAACTCACGCCCGCCACTCGGAAACTCCACCGACGTACCGACGGGGCACTCGGGCGCCGATGCGGGTCACGATCTCGTAACCGATGCTGCCCACCGCGCCGGCCCAGTCCTCGGCGGTGGGTTCACCGTGCCGGCCGGACCCGAACAGCAGCACCTCGTCACCGGCCCGCACATCCTGGTCCCCGACATCAAGTACGAACTGGTCCATGCAGACCCGACCGGCGATCCGATGTCGGTGTCCGCCCAGCCAGACCTCGGCAAGGTTGCTGGCGTTGCGCGGCACCCCGTCGGCGTAACCCAACGGCACCAGCGCCAGGGTGGTGTCGGTACCGGTGTGGTACCCGTGGCCGTAGGACACCCCCGAGCCGGCGGGTACCCGCTTGGTCAGCGCGACCCGGGAACGCAGGGTCATCGCCGGGGTGAAACCGTCCATACGGGCGGCCGGGCCGGGCGGTAGACCGTAGACCGCGATTCCCGGACGGACCAGGTCGAAGTGTGTCTCGGGCAGCGACAGGGTGCCCCCGGAGTTCGCCAGATGACGGACCCTGGGCACCACGCCACGGCGGGCCGCGGTGTCCAGCGCCTCGGTGAACGCGGCAACCTGGAGTGCGTTCACCGGATGGTCCGGCTGGTCGGAGCAGGCCAGATGGCTCCACACCCCCACCACCTCGATCTCGTCGGCCGCCTGCGCCTTGGCCGCGACGTCGACCAGATCGCCCCAGTCGGCCAGCGGGGCACCGCCGCGGCACAGACCGGTGTCGACCTTGAGGTGCACCCGGGCCCGGCGACCGACCTCCCGCGCCCCCGCGACGATTTCGGCCAACGCCCACGGCGCACTGGCGGACAGGTCGACGTCACGGCGAACCGCCCCGGCCAGTGGTTCACCCGGAGTCGCCAACCAGGCCAGCAACGGGGCTTCCACCCCGGAGTCACGAAGTTCGACGGCCTCCTCGACGAACGCCACGCCCAGCCAGGACGCGCCACCGGCCAGCGCGGCGCGGGCCGCGGGCACGATGCCGTGCCCGTACCCGTCGGCCTTGACGCAGGCCATCACCTCGGCACGGGTCCTGGCCCGCAACGTCTGCACGTTGCGGCGGATCGCATCGAGGTCGACGACGGCCTCACTACGGGGCGGGAGGCCACCGGTCGCCCCGGGGCGCGAACCGAGCATGCGGCCAGTCTCTCAGAACGTGTCTGCCGACGTGCCCGGGTGGTCAGGTACGGCGTCGCCCCCGAGGAGTTCACCGAACGCCCCAGGCAGCGCGTCGAGCACGGTGGTCGCGCTGGCCCCGGGGCCACACCGACCACCGGCCACGCCGTGCAGGTAGGCGGCGCAGGCGCCCGACAGCGCGGCGTCGACCGTC
>DATCXL010000378.1:0-3749 GCA_036565825.1 Mycobacteriales bacterium | reverse complement strand
GTCGGCTGCGGGAGGACTTCGGCTTCGTCGGCACGCCGATCGAGATCAGCGTGCGGGTGCGCGAGCGGCGGGCTGCAAGGCGCTGATCACCGGGGGTGTGCGCGAGTACCCCCACGACTGCGGTAACCTCACACCGGACGCCGTGCGGCGTCCATGCTCGGGACGTGGCGCAGCTTGGTAGCGCACTTGACTGGGGGTCAAGGGGTCGCAGGTTCAAATCCTGTCGTCCCGACGGGAAACGGGCCCGCTGCCTGAGGGTAAAACCCCAGGTCAGCGGGCCTGTTGCTGCTCGGCGGCCGGTTTGGTGGTGCGTCATGGGACCGTGCGTTTGGGGACCACCCAGGGACCATGTGCCCCGCCAGGGGTGCTCGGAGCGTCGTGGCACGCGGTCATCGCCGCGGACGATTGTGGAAGCCTGTTCGACATGTCTCCTACTGTCAGATACGACCCTCACGGCGACGTGTGGTACTTCGGCGATCATCGACGGTTATGGGATGGGGCTTATTCTCTCGTCCTCAAACGCAACGACCTCTACGTAGCGACCGCCACAGATCTCGCCCGTGCCCTCCGCAAGGCGCGACGCTACGGCATCGAACCCGATTTTGTCGTCATCGACCTCGCCCCCGATGAAAACTACTCACCCAAAGAGTCCGTCGTTGACCCCATCTCCTTCAGCCTGCTCGACGACGGGCGCCTTGCGATCCGGTGTACCCTCACCAGCGACGACTACATGGACGACAAACAGTTACACGCCATGGTCATGCCGCTCATTGAGCCGCTACTGCGACGCCTCAATGCCCGCTTGGTCAGCGCTGAGGCTGACGACTACCGTTCCTCCGCTCCCTTCTTCCACGAAACCGTTATCGTAACGTCTACCCGGAATAAGACCCTGGACCAGCTCTACGAAGTCGCCGCGGGTGTCGCCAGGCTCTTCGATGCAGCTACCGCAGGCCGCTTGACTCGCGAGACTGTCGTCGATCTCATCATCGGCGGCCGGGCTGATCTCCTCCTCGGCCTGCCCGAAGGGGCGTGGCTCGATGTCAAGTCACAACACTACGACCTGACAACAACCCGAGGGAAGATCTCCCTAGCCGAGGCGGTCAGCCGATTCGCGAATGCCGAGGAAGGCGGCATCGTAGTGGTAGGGATGGACACCAAACGCATCCCTGGTGGCGAACTCGTCAAGTCCGTCAGACCTGTCCCTATCGACACAGCAACCACCCGCCGTTATCGCCAAGCCATCGAGAATCGAGTTTTCCCACTCCCCACGGCCCTCAACATCCAGGCCGTCGAAACCAGTACCGGCAACGGGTTGGTTGTCATCTCCATCCCACCCCAAGAAGAGGAATTGAAACCTTTCCTCGTTCACGGGGCCATCGTCGACGACCGCATCGAAGGCGCGTACATCAGCATCGTGCGACGTAGCGGCGAGGACTCTATCCCCATCACCGCACAACAAATCCACAGCACCCTCGCCGCCGGACGTGCACTGCTGCGTCGCGGATACGTAACACCGGACGAGTAAGGCAGCCCAGTGGCGACCCTGCCCGGAACGGAACACAGATCCGGGCGGGTCTGTCGCTGCTGCCGGACGAATCGGCCGGCGATCACGAAGCCTGGGTCTGGGAACCATCTGGGGACCGTCTGGCCGTGAGATGGGCGCTCAGGGCGGTTCCGGCTTCGGTGATTGAGCGCTTGTCGGGGTGTAGGTAGCGCTGGGTGGTGGTCAGCGATCCGTGCCCGGCGATCTTGCGCAGCACGTGAACGGGTACGCCGGCATCAGCCATCCAGGTCAGCCCGGTGTGTCGCAGGTCGTGGCGCCGTAGGTGTTCGTAGCCCAGTTCAGCCACCACCTCGTCCCAGTGGGTTGCGTCGCGAAGAACTGCGGTGCTGATTCGGCCACCGCGGGGTCCGGTGAACAGCCGCGTGTCTTCGTCCTTCGCGGCGTTGAGTCGCTTGGTGACGATGGGGCGAACTTCGGTGATGAGCGGGACGGTGCGGCGCCGCTTTCCCTTGGTGCCCTTGTCGATGAGGCCACCGGGCCCGGCGGTGGTCTGTCGGCAGACTTCCCAGGTCCACGCGTTGCTGTCGATGTCTCCGGCCCGTACGCCAGATACCTCGCCGATGCGTGCCGCGGTGCATGCCGCGAAGATGACGACCTCTCCCCATCCCGGGTAGGGGTCCCGGTTCTTTCCGGCGGAGCGCTGGACCAGGGTGGCTGCCAGTCGGGTAAGGGTGTCCCAGTCGGGTAGTGCGAGTGAGCGCGGGTCATCGAGTTCGTCTTCGGCCTGCTGGTACTGGCGTTGCCAGCCGGTGACCCGGGCGGGGTTGCGGTCGATGATGCCGTCCCGCACGGCCTGTTCCATGATCCGCACGAGTACCGCGATGCTGTTCTTCACCGTCGACCGGCCACACTCGTCGGCGATCCACCCGTACACCGCCCGGTCTACCGCGCCATTGGTGATCATCCGGACCGCCAGGTGGCCGAGGGTGGGGACCACGCGCTTGCGCCAGCCGGCCAGGTACGGGTCACGTGTCTTGGCTTCCAGCCCGCGCAGTGCGAGTGTCATCACGGTGTTTCCGTAGTCGGCCAGGGACATGGTGGCGGTGATCGGGTCGATACCAGCCCTGGCGGACCGCTGCATGCCGTCGAGCCAGGATTGTGCGGCCTCCGGCGTGGCGGCCGACTCGGAGCGCGAACGGCGCCGGCTGGTGGCCGGGTCGGTCCAGCGCACCCGGGCCCGGTACGGCTTCGGTCGGCCGGGCCGGTACTCGACATCGGCGGACAGTGGCACCCCGATGGGCGGGTCTTCCTTCTTGGCCATCACGCGGCCTTTCCGGGGTCAACGCGGCGGGTACGTAGCCACTGCTCGACGTCGCGGGCGCTGTACTTGGTTACCCCTGCTGACAGGCGAACGAACGGCGGACCCTGCATCGGCTTGGCGGTCCGCCAGCGCCGCAGGGATGACGGGTCGACACCGAGCAGGTCGGCCAGTTCCTCAGTCGTGTACCACCCGCCGTGCAACAGGTCGGCGGACTGCCGGCCGGCGGGGTCGGGGGTCGGTGCACCGGTCGTCACGTGACGTCCTCTCGCGTTCATGCGGTGGCTCGGTGGCGATTCCAGCAGTCCAGGCATGCGACGTCCTGGTTGTGAAGGCATCCATGCGTCCCATCCGTCCCAAGCTCATTTGTGCTGGTCAGGGCGGGACGGATAGGGGTGCTGGGACGGATCGATCCGTCCCACGGGTCGTTGCCGTCCCGGGCTGACCTGCGGTGATGAGCTTGGGACGCTTGGGACGGGTCCGGTGCCGGGTCGATGTCGGGTGGGCAGTAGCGGGCCCAGGCGTCGGTGAAGTCGGCGCGGTGGTAGCCCTTCTTCTGGGTTCCGTCAGGAAAGCGGATGTTGGTCGAGTGGATGTCGTAGTCGGCGAGCAGCCCGGCGAGCTTGCGGGCGGAAAGTCCAGTGGGTCCCCAGTCGGCCCAGGGCGATTCGGGGTCGGCGCGTAGGCGGGTGAGGAGTTCCTCGGTGGGGATGGCAGCGGACTCGGCGAACGCGGCCCGGCAGTCGACCAGGAGGCGGGCGCTGTTCGACACGGGCCCGGTCTCCTGCTGTTCGGCGGTGAGAAGCTCGGCCGCCGTACGGGCCCGGTCGGGCCAGTGGCCTCCGGCCAGGTCGGCGACCACGACGAGGGGTTCCCAGGTGTCGGCCGCCCGGTCTTCAACCGGCATGGCTGGTTCGGCGCGCTCGA
>DATCXL010000352.1:0-3596 GCA_036565825.1 Mycobacteriales bacterium | reverse complement strand
CTGGCGGGCGCGGTACCCACAGTTCGACACCGCGATCAGGCAACTCGACCAGACCACACTGGACGTGGCCACCCAGGGCTGCCTGCTCGGAGTGATGCCGCAGGCCCGTAAGGCCGTCGAGGATGCGATCGAGGCCACCATCCTGGGAAGGAAGTCAGCCAGGCAGGCACTGGACGACGCGGCGGCGAGCCTGACCGGACCGATCGAGACGTACAACAGGTCCGTTGGGCGTTAGCAGGTCCGGGGCCCTGATGCCGCCGGCCTGGCGGAATCAGGGCCCCGGGTGCTGAGATGACCTGATGCGCCGCATTCTTCCCGACCCCGCTGACGAGGTCGACGTCTACGCCGAGTACGCCGTGCCCGACCCCGCCCTGACCGAGACGGGTTGGCATCTGCGGATGAACTTCGTCTCCAGCGCAGATGGTGCGGTGAGCGAACAGGGCCGGTCACGTGGCCTTTCCACTCCCGGTGACCACATGCTCTTCGCCGCCATGCGCGACCTGGCCGACGTCGTGCTGGTCGGCGCTGGTACCGCGCGCGTCGAGGGGTACGGTCCGGACCGGCCGAGCGAGTCGCGGCGGGCGTTGCGCCGGTCGGCCGGCCGCACCGAGGCCCCGGCGATCGCGGTGGTCAGTTCCAGGCTGGACCTTGACCCCGACTCGGAACTGTTCACCGCCGCCGACGCCCGCACCATCGTGCTGACCCACGGTCACGCTCCGGCCGATCGTCGGGCCGAGTTGGAGCGGGTGGTCGAGGTGGTGACTGTCGGGTCGGACGCGGTGGACCCGGCCGCGGCACTGGCCCTGCTGGCCGGCCGCGGCCTGCGCAGCGTGTTGTGCGAGGGTGGCCCGTACCTGTTCGGGTCGCTGTTGGCCGCGGGTGTGGTGGATGAACTCTGCCTGACCCTGTCGCCGCTGCTGGCCGGCCCGGGGGCCGGACGGATCGTGGCCGGCCCTGATCTGACCACACCGGCGCGGCTACGGTTGGCCGGACTGTTGGAGGAGGACGGCGCACTCTTCTGTCGGTACGCGGTGGGATGACCGAGCGGACGCTGCCTCGCCAAGAGATGATGCGACCATGCGACTCCCCGTGCTGCCACCGGTCGCACCGATGCTGGCCAAGCCGGTCAGGACGCTGCCCACCGGCCCTGGCTACCTGTACGAGCCGAAATGGGACGGATTCCGGTGCATAGTCTTCCGGGACGGCGACGAGGTGGTGCTCGGCAGTCGCAGGGAACGCCCGCTGACCAGGTACTTTCCAGAACTGGTCATCGCAATCCGGTCGAACCTCCCAGAAAGATGCGTGGTCGACGGCGAGATCGTGTTGCCGCGTGGTGACCGGTTGGACTTCGACGCACTACTGGCACGAATCCATCCCGCTGATTCAAGGGTACGGATGTTGGCCGAACAGACCCCGGCCTCGTTCGTCGCCTTCGACCTGCTGGCCCGCGACGACGAAGCGCTGCTGGACACCCCCTTCGCCCAGCGGCGCCAGGCACTGGAGGAGGTGTTGGGCTCAGCCCGACCACCGATACACCTGACCGCGCTGACCACGGACGTCGCGCTCGCCCAGCGTTGGTTCGCCACCTTCGAGGGCGCAGGGTTGGACGGCGTGGTGGCCAAGGCCGCCGACCTGCCCTACCGGCCCGACCAGCGCGTCATGCTCAAGGTCAAGCACGAACGCACGGCCGACTGCGTGGTGGCCGGCTTCCGTTGGCACAGGTCCGGCCCGGTGGTGGGGTCGCTACTGCTCGGGCTGTACGACTCGGCTGGGCGACTGCAGCACGTGGGGGTGGTGGCGGCGTTCACCGCCAGACGTCGACAGGAACTTGTGGACGAACTCGAACCGTACCGAGCCGACGCCGAGGAGAACCATCCGTGGGCCAACTGGGCAACCGGAGGGGCCGGAGAGACGGGAACGACCGGAGTGACGAGAGGGGCCGGCGGCGCCTCGGGCACGGGGCAACCGGCGCGGATGCCCGGCGCGCAGAGCCGCTGGAGCGCCGGTAAGGACCTGTCCTGGGTGCCGCTGCGGCCGGAACTGGTGGTCGAGGTCCGGTACGACCATATGGAGGGGACCCGGTTCCGACACACCGCGCAGTTCGTCCGGTGGCGAACCGACCGCGAACCCACCTCGTGTACCTACGCGCAACTCGAGGAGCCGGTGCGTTACGACCTGGCCGACGTTCTCCGATAGCGTCAGACGGTCACCATCCTCGCCGGAAACGGAGGACGGTGTCCACGACGTCGATTCGGCATGAGGCCGCGCCGCGGCAGCACGACAAACCGGTGGCGCACCATAGTCAAGCCGTGGAAGAGGTTGTATTCATGCGTCACGCCCGTGTCACCGCCGCTCCACTGTTGGCCTGCACGCTGTTGTTGGGAGCATGCAGCGGAGGCGGTGACCAGGGTTCCGAGCGGCCGACAACGTCGGCCCCGCAGCCCACCCTCGGCGCGACGGCGTCGCCCGGTGAGCCGACGACCAAACCAGTCGACTTCCGGGACTGCACCAACGTGATCGGACCGCAGATCAAGGACCAGCCGGGCGGTGACCGGGAACTGTCCTTCGGGTGCGGCACGCTCAAGGTGCCGCTCGACTACGACAACCCGAACAACGGGACGGTGACCCTGTACCTGGTCCGGGTCCACCTGGCCGACCAGCACGATCGGATCGGTTCGCTGCTGATCAATCCCGGTGGCCCTGGGGGATCCGGTCTGAACGCGGCGGTGGGCCTGTCTCTGCAGTTGCCGACCGAAATCCTGTCCAGGTTTGACCTGGTCGGCTTTGATCCTCGCGGTGTTGGCCTGTCCGATCCCGTCCACTGTGTCCCCGACAGCCTCAAGGACCAGATCACCGCCGCGGATCCCGACGCCCGCACCGCACAGGAGTTCGCCGAGCAGGTGCGACTCAGCGAGCAGATCGCCCAACAGTGCTCAGACCAGTACCACGACAAGCTGGCGCATTTCAACACGGTGGAAACGGCCCGTGACATGGACCTGATCCGCCGGGCCATCGGGGATGACAAGCTCAGCTACCTGGGCTACTCCTACGGCACGCTGCTGGGCGCGGTGTACGCCCAACTGTTTCCCGAACAGACCCGAGCGCTGGTGTTGGACGGCGCGGTCGATCCGGCCCAGGACCAGGTCTCGGCCAGCGAGAGACAGGCGAAGGGTTTCGAGAATGCCTTCGACCAGTTCGCGGCGGCATGCCGAGCCAGGGGCGCGGACTGCCCGATCGGCCCAGACCCGCGACACTTCCTGACCAATCTCATTGACAGGGCCCGGAAGGCGCCGATTCCCAGTAGCCGACAGGGCGAGGAGCGCAGGGCCACCGGCGGTAACGTACAGCTCGCGGTGCTTTCCGCACTGTATGACCAGAACCAGTGGGAGACCCTGGCCAGTGCGCTGGCTGCCGCGGAGAAGGGAGATGCCAGGGGAGTCTTCACGCTCGACGACCGGTACAACGAGCGTGACGACAGCGGTCACTTCAGCAACATCCTGGATGCGAACGTCACCATCAACTGCAACGACACGAACGAGCGGATCAGCCAGGACACCGTCCGGGCCAAGCTCACCGAATGGCGCAAGAAGTATCCG
>DATCXL010000311.1:0-6151 GCA_036565825.1 Mycobacteriales bacterium | reverse complement strand
CTCGGCCGCGGCCACTACCGGCGGTACGACGAGCGCACCTCAACCCAGCTCGGTGACGGCGCGCGGTTGTTGCTGGACCGCTGGCGCGGTGACCTGCGTCGCCTGCACGACCACGCCGGCGGGGACGTGGGGCGCCTGCGGGCCGGACTGAAGGAGCTGCCCGGGATCGGTGACACCGGTGCGAACGTGTTCCTGCGGGAGGCCCAGGCGGTGTGGCCCGACCTGCGTCCGTTCGTGGACAGCAGGACCGCACGCGGCGCCGCCGAGATCGGACTGCCGACCGAACCGGCCGAGTTGGCCAGACTGGTGCCCGGCCAGGACCTGCCCCGGTTGGTCGTCGGCCTGGTCCGGGTGTCGCTGGACCGAACTGCCGCCGAAGAACTCCGCACCGAACACGGACACCGCCCGAAGTAACCGATTCGCGCTGATCCGGCGGAAAGAACTGGTTCTGGAAAAACCGGGTTCCCCTTCGGCGGGTATCTCCGGTCGCCGTTCTCGGGGACGTGTCGCACCCTGGAACACGTGGACGCCCTGGTACTCGTCGGCCGGATCATGTTCGCCGCCCTGTTTCTCGGTTCCGCCTTCGGGCACCTCACCCAGACCGCGGCGATGGCCGGCTACGCCGCGAGTAAGAAGGTCCCGTATCCGGCCGCCATGGTGGCCGGGTCGGGGGTCCTGCTCGCAGTGGGTGGTCTGAGTGTCGCGTTGGGCGTCTGGGCCGACCTCGGCTCGCTGCTGCTGGTCGCGTTCCTGCTGCCGACCGCCCTGCTCATGCACCGGTTCTGGACCGAAACCGATCCGGCCGTGCGGCAGAACGACCAGGCGCACTTCAACAAGGACATCGCGCTGGCCGGCGCCGGGCTCATCATGTTCGCGTTCTTCGCCCATGTCGGGCACGACCTGGGGCTGACCCTTACCGGCCCACTGTTCAGCCTGGACTGATCGGCGGCTCAGCAGACCTGGTACCGGGTTGCCATGCCCTCCATCATGTGGTCGTCCACATGGCAGTGGAACATCCACACACCCGGGTCGTCCGGCCGCATGTCGGCGGTGACCATGCTGGCCGGCAGCAGTTCCAGTACGTCGGTGCGCCGCCCGCCCACCCGTACGGTGTTGCCGTGCCAGTGCGGTGTGTGCAGGTCATCCTCGCCGCCCAGCGCGAAGACGTACCACCGCACCCGTTCTCCCAGTCTCATCCGCATCGCCGGTGCGTTGTCGGTCGTACCGTCCGGGCCGTTGCCGAACAGGTAACCGTTGATCGAGGACTTGTGGTTACTGTCCTGGAACTTCTGGTCGGTGGTGTCGATCTGCTGCCCCGGTGCGAACCTGGCCAGGTTTCTGGCCAGGTAGGGGCTGTGGTTCTCGTCGAACTCGGTGAACAGGGCGAACATCTCCCGATCCACGTCGAGCGGGCGGGCGTCGGGCCCGGCCGCCCCACGCCGGCTCACCACGATCGGACCGACCAGTCCGGACAGTGTGCCGGGCACGCCCATGGCGGTGCCGTGGTCGTGGTACAGCCACACCACCGAGGAGGGGTCGGCCGGGCCCGGTCCGGACCGCTCGGGCACGGCCCAGGTGTAGGTACGGATGTCCCCCGGAGCCACAGCACCTCCCGAACAGTCCTCTTCGGACGATGTGCTGTCGGCGACTCCCTCGTTGGCCTTGGTGTAGAACAACCCGTGCGGGTGCATCGTGGCCGGGAACGGGGTGTTGTTGCGGAACCGCACCTCGATCGTGTCACCGACCTGGGCGCGGATCACCGGCCCGAGGATGCCCTGGTACTCCTCGTCCGGGCACCGTGGTAGCAGGGTGGTGAACTCCGGGTCCGCGTATCGCCGGTACTGCGACTTCTCGTACACCGAGCCCAGCCGGTTGGGTCCCGGGCGGGTGAACTGCTGTTGCCGGGCGGTGAACGGCATACCCATGACCAGATCGCGGTCCTGGGGCGTGTAGTTCCAGGTGACCGTGTCGGCGCTGATGTAGTAACGGCGCAACACCGGGTGCGAGGGCACCTGGTCGGCCACCCCGTCGGCGCCCCGGCCCATCTGGTTCATCCCGCTGGCCCCACCGCTCACGGCGCCGAGCAGTGGCAGCCCGACCCCGCCGAGCAGGACCAGGGTGCCACGCCGGGTGAGCCCGGCAGACGGTTTCCGCATCGCCACCACCGCGTCTTTCTGGATCGGCCCACCGCGTCACCGGCCGGTCAGACCGATGGCGTGGGTGGTCCGTGACGGATCAGGGTTGGAGCTCGGGCGTTCCCGCCGGAGGACCTCACTCGGGGCGGCGCGCCAGGGCGCCGACAGACCTGCCGGAGCCGGCCACAGCCGCCGGTTCCGCCTTCGGTTTCGCAGCTGGTTTCGCTGCCGCCTGCACCGGGGCCTCGGCCGCGGCGCTGGCCGACGGTTTGGGGGACGGGCTCGGCGGCGGCTGGAGTGCGGCGTAGGCGACGAAGTCGCTCAGGTAACTGCGGGCGTCGTAGTCGAACGTGCCGCTACAGGTGATCAGGCGAAGTTCGGCCCGGGGACCCGGCGCGTAGACCTGCTCGGCGGGGAACTTCGTCTTGGGGAACTGCGCCACCCGGTAGACCACGAACACCGCGGTGCTGCCGTCGGCACGCTGGACGATCACCCTGTCCTTGGGCCGCACCTGCCGCAGCGAGAAGAACACCGCGGGCCCCGCCCGGGAGTCGACATGCCCGGCGATCACCGCCGGCGGCCCGCCGGCGTCACCCGGTGCCGGTCCCTTGCTGTACCAGCCGGTGACCGTGTTGTCCGGCGGCACCTTCAGGGTGCCGTCGGTGTTCAGGTCGACCTTGGTCACCTTGGCGTCGATCCCCACCCGCGGAACCGTGACCCGGACCGGCTCCTGGTGCGGCAGGCCGGCCGGGGCGCTGTGCGTGGGCAGCGGCGGTGGCGGGATCGCCTCCGGAGTGGATGCCGGAATCGGGATGGAGGCCGAGTGTGGCGGCGAGACCGACGCCACGATCGTGTTGCCCAGGGTCACCGCGCCGAGGGTCACCGCACCGAGAACGAGCACCAGGCCCAGGCCGAACCCGAGTACGCGCCTGAGAACTCCCCGGCCGGCCGCCGGCGCGGGAACCAGGTCTGCGTCAACCAGGTCTGCGGCGAGCTCGGCCGTGCGTTCGGTCGCGCGCTCGGCCGTGCGTCCAACCTTGCGTCCAACCGTGGGTCCGGTCGTGGGATCGGCCGTGAACTCGGCCATGCGCTCGACGGTGCACTCGGGATCGAACGCCGGCTGGAGTTCGGGTCCCCGCGCATTCCGCCGCGTGCTCCGTCCGGTGCTCCGTCGCATGTTGCGTCGCGACTCGGGCCGTGTCTTCGGTCGCCTCTTCCGTGCCATCACGTTTCGCCCTTCCTGGTGGCGGCGGGCCGGGGTGCGGCGGTGTTGACCGCCGCACCCCCAGCGACCGCGCCGCTGTGTTACCTGTTCAGGGACCGGGTGCTGGTACGCCGGGTCCGGTAAAGCGTCCACATGCCCGCACCGAGCATCAGGACCGACAGCACGCCGAGGGAGATCGGTGCCACCGGCGACTGCGAGCTGGCAAGTGCCGCGCCGCCGAAGCCGGACTCCACGCTGCCGGTAGGCATCTCGCAACCGTCGGAACCGTTACCGTTCGACTCCGTGGCTGCGTCACCCTGCTGCATGTCGCCCGACTCGTGCTCGCCGTTCCACTTGTGCTCGTGGTCCTTCTTGCCGTTCCACTCGTGGTCGTCATCCTTCTTGCCGCCCCACTTGTGGTCGTCATCCTTCTTGCCATGCTCGCTGCTCTCGCCGTTCTCGCCGTTCTGGGCGCTCTCGCCCTCTTCGCTGCTCGAGCTCTCGTCGCCCTTGTTGTGTTCGCTGTCCTTCTTGCCGTGGTCCTTGTGGTCGTCCTTCTTGCCGTTCCACTCGTGGTGTTCGCCGTTCTCGCTGCTCTGGGCGCTCTCGCTCTCTTCGCTGCTCGAGCTCTCGTCGCCCTTGTTGTGTTCGCTGTCCTTCTTGCCGTCCCACTTGTGCTCGCCGTGGTGCCTGTGGTGCCACGAGCAGTGGTGGTGCTCACCGTTCTGCTCGCTGCCCTCCTCGCCGTATCCCCCGTAGGTCTGGGCACCGGCGGCCATGGCCGCGGCCTGCTGCATCGGGGTGCCGCTCGACGCGTTGGCCGCCTGGGCGCCGGCCAGCATCGCTGAGGCGAACAGGGCACTTCCCGCGGTGGCCACCGCGAGGCCGCGGAGGGCGGATGTGTGGGTGAGTCGCATTGCCGATCCCTTCGTCTGTGTTGCCGAGCCTGATCTGGCGTCGGATCGCCGGTCGTCGACCGCCGTGAGGGGAGGGGTCGACTTCCATTCCAGGTCCTATAAGGACGTGCTGTTTCCCGCAGTCCGAAGTGGACCACGCGATGAAGGGGTCGGCATTTTGAAAATCGGGAGCCCACGGGTGCGGCCGGTGCCGGCACCGGCCGAAGCGGTCGACGCTTCGTCACCCGGTAGGCCGGACCACTCGTTCCGGGTCACCTGGTCGCGTCGCCGGCAGGGCTGAGCCGACCACGAGGGTGCCCCGGGTAGCGGCCCCGGGAACAGATGGGTGATTGCCAGAACCCCCGTGTCAGCGACCCGATCGGGCGCCAGACGTCCGGGCGGACAGGCGGACCGGGGGACTGGGGGGTGGACGGCGACCCGTCGGACCGACCTCACCGGAACTCACCCGCACCCGCTACCGCCCCCGGATGGCCCCGGTGGGAAAAAAGTCAGAAGCCCTCTGGTCCACCGGAGTTTTGCCCGCTCGCCCACATATCCCTTTGTGGGAAACCGCACCCGTAACCGCTTACCAGCGAGGGTTTTCACGCGAAAATATCCACAGCTCCGGGGCTTGGCCCCGGCGAGGGCCTGGAATCGGCACAGGCATCAGGCTGGGACCCACCGGGTCTGTTCGCATCAGGCTCTGTGGGCTTGAGGGGGGTGTGGAGCGGAGCGAAGCTCCCCCACAGGGGGCAGCACAGCATGCCCGCTCTTGTCTACGGAGCTCCGGAGCCGGGGCTCCGCCCCGGCGAGGGCATGAAACGAAACCAGGTGTGGGGTGGAGCGAAGCTCCCCCCACAGGGGGCAGCACAGCACCGGCCCCGTGACAGTGTGACTCCGGAGCCGGGGCTTGGCCCCGGCGAGGGCATGAAACCCCAGCTACGCGACCCTGGTCTCCCAGTCGACGGTGTAGGAGTAGACCCAGGACCGGGCTCGGGAATTGGCGGTGGTCTTCAGCACGAATGGCATGACCATGTCACGGATGTTCATGGCCAACGGGCCGGTGATCTTGTTGTGTCGGCCGTTACGCCTGGCCAACCGGACCAGCTTTTCGGCCCGATCCTTGCGCAGCCGCTGGTAGGTGGCAAAGGCCCGGGCCGGATCGGGCACGTCACGCAGGCACTTGGCCACCACGATCGCGCTTTCCATCGCCATCGAGGCGCCCTGCCCGCCGTACGGGGAGGTGGCGTGTGCGGCGTCGCCGATGAGCGTGACCGGACCCCGGTGCCAGGTGGGCAGGGCCGGTACGTCGGACAGTGGGTACACGCCGAACTCACCGTGAAGGCTACGGACTATGTCGGGGATGGGAGCTGGATCATCGTGGTGCAGTTCGAGCAACCGCTCCTTCCACGCATCACGACTGATGGCGTCGAGTTGGCGGCGGGTCGGCTGACCCGGGTAGGCCAGGTCGCTGAACCAGTAGACCTCACCGTTCGGGCGGACCAGGTGTCCAAAGAACGCCCTGCGACCCAGGGTGAGGTTCAGCACGCTGGGGGTCGGGGCGATGTCCTGGTTGCACAGGAAGCCACCGGCACTGACCCGCCCGATGTAGGACGCGCCGGGTGCCCGCGGGTCGATGATCTTCCTGGTCCGGGAGTGGACTCCATCGCAGCCGATCAGGCAGTCACCCCTGGCCTGCGTCCCGTCCTCGAACCTGGCCGCCACCTGGTTGAAGCCGTCCACCTCGATGTCGACCAGTCTTTTTCCGAACTCGACGGTCACGCCGCGTCGGATGGCCTCCTCCCGCAACACCTTGTGCAGCAGGCCGCGCTTGATCATCAGGGTGCCGAGCACGGTGTCGTCATGGTCGTGGCGGACCTGGCCGAGTCGCTTGCCGCGGCTGCTCCACATGACCA
>DATCXL010000418.1:0-12424 GCA_036565825.1 Mycobacteriales bacterium | reverse complement strand
CACCGGGACCCGCCCCTGCGCGTGCAACCGGTCGATCTCGGCCCGCGCCAGCCGCTGGTACTCCGCGACGCTGGCCGCCTGGGTCACCTCCCAGACGTCGAGCAGGTGGTGCCGGACGCCACGCTGGTGCTCGCCGGTCAGCTTGGCGGTGCCCACGTCCATGCCCCGGTAGAGCTGCATGGAGTCCGCGTTGACCACCTCGCCGCCGAACCGTTCGGCCAGGACCAGGCCGAGCTCGGACTTGCCGGTGGCGGTGGGACCGACCACGGCGAGCACCTGCCCGAACCTCACCGCCGCCGCCAGGAGGCCACCAGGTAGCCAACCCCGTACGGTGCGTCGTGGTAGAGCAGACGGGCGTCGAACCGGTCGTCGCCGCCCAACCAGCCGGCCAGCCGCCACGGCGCGGTACCGGCCACCAGCAGCGCCGTTCCCAGCGCCGGATCGATCTGGCGCAGCGCGGCAGGGTCGCCGTCACCCAACGCGGCGGCCACCCGATCGTCGAACGGAACCGCCCGCGCATCGAGGTAGCCGGGGGCGTGTTCGGTACGCCGCGCCGAACCATCTCCCATCACCAGCACGGCCAGCCGGTGACCCAGGTCACCAATCTGCTCCGCCCATCCGGCCAGGTCCTCGTCGCCAGCGTCGTCTGGTACCGAGAAGCCCAGCCGCTCGCCGGAGTAGTCGGACCGGGCCAGCAACCACGCCCCGACGGTCAGTGAAAGCGGCATTCGGTCCCGCCCGACCCGCACCGGCCCGGCCAGCGGCACCAGCATGTCCACCCCGAACCCGGCCAACGACCCTCCGTCACCGTCCGACCAACGGGCCGCCCGCTCACCACCGCCCAACACCAGGACGAGGTCTGGCCCGGCCCGGACCAGGGAGGCCACCACGTCGTCACACGCGGTCCGCAACTGGTCGAGTTCGGCGGCAGCGCCCGAGGCGATCTGGGGCACCAACAGGGGTGGATGCGGGCAGAACCCGGCTGCTACGAGCACGCTTGCGAGGATAGGCGTACCCCGGGACGCGACTTGCTGTGAGAATGCGGACATGAGCAACGACGCCGCCAGCAACGAGTGGGGCCGCATCGACGTCGACGGCACGGTCTACGTTCGCACCGAATCGGGGGAACGTGCGATCGGATCGTGGCATGCGGGTGATCCCCAGGCCGGGCTGACGCACTTCACCCGCCGCTACGACGACATGACGACCGAGATCGAGCTGCTCGAGCAGCGACTGCGGTCCGGAGCAGGCGACCCGGCCAGCACCCTCACCCACGCCGACGAGCTGCGTTCCTCGCTGGACACCGCCGCCGTGGTGGGTGACCTGGCCGGCCTGGACCGCCGGCTGGTCCGACTCGGGGAGGAGGCCAAGGCGAAGTTGGCCGAGCTGGCCGCGGCCAGAGCCGAGGCCAAGGCCGCCGCGGTTCAGCAGAAGGAAGCCCTGGTGACCGAAGCCGAGCAGCTCGCGCAGAGCACCCAGTGGAAGGTCGCCGGGGACAGGTTCCGGGAGATCGTCGGCGAGTGGAAGGCCATCCGGGGCGTCGACCGACGTACCGACGAGACGCTGTGGAAGAGGTTCGCGGCCGCACGTGACGGCTTCACCAAGCGGCGGGGCTCCTACTTCGCCGATCTGGACCGACAGCGCGCCGAGGCACGAGTTCGCAAGGAAGAACTGGTGGCCGAGGCCGAGGACCTGGCCGACTCGTCGGACTGGGTTCCCACCGCAGCCCGGCTCAAGGCACTGATGGTCGAGTGGAAGGCCAGCGGAAGGGCCTCGCGAGAGGCTGAGGACCAGTTGTGGACACGCTTCCGGGCAGCCCAGGACAGGTTCTTCGGCCGCCGGTCGGAGGTGTTCAGCGAGCGTGACGCCGAGCAGGTGGCCAACCAGCGGGCCAAGGAGGCGCTGCTGGACGAGGCTGAGGCGATCGACCCGACGGCCGACCTGAGCCAGGCCAAGGCGAAACTCCGAGGGATCCAGGAACGCTGGGACGGCATCGGTCACGTACCGCGGGATGCCATGCGCGCGTTGGAGGCCCGGATGCGCGCGGCCGAGCAGCGGGTGCGCGATGCCGTGGACGACCAGTGGCGGCGCACCGATCCGGCCGTGCAGGCCAGGTTGGAGCAGGTGCGCGCACAGGTTCTCAAGTACGAGGCGCAGGCGGCCAAGGCACACGCGGCGGGCGACCAGCGGAAGGCTGCTGCGGCCGAGGCCAACGCGGCGACCTGGCGGGAGTGGCTGGCCGAGGCCGAGCGGGCTGTGCGTACGTAGGTTCCAGGCCCTCGCCGGGGCAAAGCCCCGGCTCCGGGGCCCCGCGGCAACGGGGCCGGTCTACTGTGCTGCCCTCTGCGGGGGAGCTCCGCTCCACCCCACACCGCCCTCAAACAGTCCCGAGCGTGACAGACCCCCGGCGGGGCGTTTCACCTGAAACGTCTCGCCGGGGCGGGCAGCGCGTCGAGTGGAGATCCCGGACAGGGCAGAGCAGCCGAAAACCGTCAGGACGGTGCGCCAACGGTGGGCATGCCCAACGACACTCCGGAGGTGCGGGGTCGTACCCCCGCCTCCCAGTTGTCTCCGGCGCGGGTGCGCCGGTGCGAACGCAGCGGACCGTCGGCGACCAGGTGGTGCGGCGCGCCGTAGGTCACCACCGTCTCGACCACGTCACCGGGTCGTACCAGGCCTGCCCCGGCACCTGCCGTGCCGACGACCAGGTCCACGCCGGCTCCGGCCGCGTCGAAGTGCACCAGTCGGCCATCTCGAGCACGCCCGGACCGGCGGCCCGTTCCGGCGTCCTTGCGCCCCTCGCCCTCGGCAACCAGTACCTCGACGGTGGCACCGACCAACTCCCGGTTGCCGGCCAGCGAGATCCCGTCCTGGAGCGCGACGAGCCGTTCGTACCGTTCCTGCACGACGTCCTTGGGAACCTGGTCGGGCATCGTCGCGGCAGGCGTGCCCGGCCGCGGCGAGTACTGGAAGGTGAACGCACTGGCGAAACGAGCCTGGCGCACCACCTGCAGGGTCTGTTGGAAGTCCTCCTCGGTCTCACCGGGGAAACCCACGATGATGTCCGTGGTTATCGCGGCGTCGGGCATCGCCTCCCGTACCCGGGCCAGGATGCCCAGGTAACGGTCCTGCCGGTAGGACCGACGCATCGCCCGCAACACCCGGTCCGACCCGGACTGCAGTGGCATGTGCAGTTGGTGGCAGACGTTCGGGGTGGCGGCCATGGCGTCAATCACGTCGTCGGTGAAGTCGCGTGGATGTGGTGAGGTGAACCGCACCCGTTCCAGCCCAGGCACCTCACCGCAGGCGCGCAGCAGCCCGGAGAACGCCTGCCGGTCACCGAACTCCGCGCCGTAGGAGTTGACGTTCTGCCCCAGCAGAGTGACCTCCAACACACCCTCTGCGACCAACGCCCTGATCTCGGCAAGCACGTCCACGGGTGGACGGTCCCGCTCCTGCCCACGCAGCGACGGCACGATACAGAACGTGCATGTGTTGTTACAGCCGACCGAGATCGACACCCAGCCGGAGTAGGCGGACTCACGCCGGGCCGGCAGGGTCGACGGGAACACCTCCAGCGCCTCGACGATCTCCACCTGTGCCTCGGCGTTGTGCCGGGCCCGTTCGAGCAGCACCGGCAACGAACCGATGTTGTGGGTACCGAAGACCACGTCCACCCACGGTGCGCGCCGGGTGATCTCACCACGGTCCTTCTGTGCCAGGCAGCCGCCGACGGCGATCTGCATGCCAGGCTGGGACCTCTTCACCGGCAACAGGCGGCCGAGGTTGCCGTACAGTTTGTTGTCGGCGTTCTCCCGTACCGCACAGGTGTTGAACACCACGACGTCGGCAGGCGAGTCGACACCGGCCGGCTGGTACCCGGCCTGTTCCAGCAGGCCGGCGAGCCGCTCGGAATCGTGCACGTTCATCTGGCAACCGAACGTGCGGATCTCGTAGGTCCGAGGCGTCTCAAGCGTTCGCGCATCCATCGTGCCCGCGAGCGTACCTGGTGCGCCGGTTCGGCCGGGAGGCGGCGACGCTCGTCCCGGACGCGGGGTCCAACGGCGCGCTTCGACGTGATATCGGTTTCGGGATACCAGGTTTCGCCGGTCCGACGTGCGAGCCGGAGACCCCTGTCTGCGCGCCGACCGGTAACGATTCGCCGACGACCGCCGGAATCAACGGTCCGTCCAAAGATATCTGACCTAGCCTTTGCCATCGTGGTGGTCTGGGGACGTGGTGCGAAACGTGGTCACGATCCGGTTCGATTTCCCACCGTCCGAGGATTCGCACCGCGGGCCCGGTTCGGTATGCCCAACTCCAGCAACCCGGGGCAACGGTGACCTCGACTCATTCGACCCACCGCGGACATGCGGGACGCACCGAGGCATGTGGGCACGGCCCCGTGCGAGGCCGGTCACCGGCCCGCCGAACAGGTCACCTGATGGTGGCCCTGACCGACGTACACCGTCGGGTCGTTCGCCAGCGGGTCCTTCGACCTGCCGACGGTGGCCCATGGCCGGGCAAACTGGTAGTAACTGCAACCTGATGCTGGTTGACACGGTCGGTCACTCCGTCCGGAGCAACGGGTCCGCACCCATCGGTAGGTACCTGACGAGGAGCGTCGATGCGCTTTGTGCTGAACGGCACGACAGGCGGTGGGTCGTCGCGCCACACCCGTACCGGGCGCGTCGACCATTCTGACCACCCTGGTTCGCGTGGTGGCATGCGACACACGCACCCGTGGCAGGCCGGCCCGAGCGGTATACCGGGCCCGCGGTATTGGCGGCGACCGGTCCGGTTTGATCTTTATAACGGCACGGTGATGGCCAAGGTCTATCGCTCGGGGATACCCTCGCTCGGCCAGGGTCTGTGGCAGGCGGCTCTCGGGGTGGGCATTATGGGTTCGCGGATTCTACCCGGAGTGGTACCCCGAATGACCCGACCTGCCCTGACCCGGCCCGTCACATCGCTCCAGGAGCCAACACTCGGAGAGGTGGTGTCCCACCCGCATGCGGTTCGCCGTGAGCACACGCTGGGTTCACTCCAACCGGTTGCCCTGCCCCGGGCCGCTGTCGTGACCGCGCCGACCGCGAGGACCGGACGGGTCGGCGTGCTCGGCTGGACGGAACCGGCCCGGTGGCGGCGCGAGCGCCTAACCTCCGCGGGCTGTGCACCGGCCCCGATCGTGGCCCGGTTCGACCCGACCGGGCTGTCGTAAGCATCACGATGGCTGTGCTCCGGGAGAACCTGGTCGCCGACGTGGTCCGTGCCGCGCTCGGACCACGTCGGATCGTGTCGGTCGCGCCGCTGTACAGCGGCCACAGCGGCAATGTGTGGCGGCTCGTGGTCGCCGGACCGTCCGAGGTGTACGTCCTGCGCATCCACCGCCGTGGCGCCACCGCCTGTGCGGTGGAGGCCGCGCTGGGGCAACGACTACGCGGCATCGTGCCGGTACCCGAGGTGGTGTATGCCGACCCCGAGGGTGAGACGGTCGGTGCCCCGGTCACGCTGAGCCGATGGATGCAGGGACAGCGACTGGAGGAGGCGCTGACCCACGCCAACTTCGCCGACGCGCTGGAGATGGGCCACTCGGTCGGGTTGACCCTGGCCAGGATCGGGACGGTTCGCTTCGATCGGGGCGGCTTCTTCTCCGATGCCAGTCTGCAGGTGCGCTCGGCCTGCGGCACACCAGCCCAGCAGCTCATCGCCTACGCGTGGAAGCGGCTCGGCCGGACCGTGCGTGGCATGCCAGACGAGTTGCGCCGCCAGTATGTCGAGTTGGTCGTGGACGAGGCACCCGGCCTGAACCGCACCGACGGCGCCAGCCAACTGGTGCACTCCGACTTCGGCCCGCGCAACCTGCTGGTCACCCAGCGGTACGGGCGGTGGAAGGTGGCCGCGGTACTGGACTGGGAGTTCGCCTTCTCCGGATCACCGCTGGTCGACGTGGCCAGTGTGTTGCGCTTCGGTGAGGACCTGCCCGAAGGTTACGTGGACGGGTTCCTCACCGGTTACCGGGAGGGCGGCGGTGAACTGTCCGAGGGCTGGGAGAAGCTCTCCCGGCTACTCGACGTGTACGCGATGTGTGACCTGCTCGCCGCGGACCCACCGGGACCGGTGACCGGTAGGGCCAGGACCATCGCCACCCGCAGCGTCGCCCGGGGCGAGATCTAGGAGCGGGGTCCGCGTGGCGTGTACCGACACACGTGAGCGGACCCTCGACGCCGCAGATCGCCGCCTGAGCCCGCCCCACCCGACCACAGACCGGGGCGACCCCTCCAGACCCCACCCCTAACGTGCGATCTCGGTGGCCCTCGACTCTCGCACCACGGTGACCCGGATCTGCCCCGGGTAGGTCAGCTCGTCCTCGATCTGCTTGGCCACCTCACGGGCGATCACCTGCGCGGTCAGGTCGTCCACCTGGTCGGGTTGCACCATGACGCGCACCTCACGGCCGGCCTGCATGGCGAACACCCGCTCCACCCCGTCCCTGCCGCTGGCGATCTCCTCGATCCGCTCCAGCCGTTTGACGTAGGACTCCAGGCTCTCCCGGCGGGCACCGGGACGACCGCCAGAACAGGCATCCGCTGCCTGGGTGAGCACCGCCTCGATGGTCTGCGGCGCAACCTCGTTGTGGTGCGCCTCGATGGCGTGCACCACCTCCTCGGCCTCTCCGTAACGGCGGGCGAGGTCGGCACCGACGATCGCGTGGCTGCCCTCCACCTCGTGGGTCAGTGCCTTACCGATGTCGTGCAGGAAGGCGCACCGTTTGACCAAGGTCCGGTCGATGCCCAACTCGGCGGCCATGAGGCCGGCAATGTGCGCGGTCTCCGTGAGGTGCTTGAGCACGTTCTGCCCGTATGAGGTGCGGTATCGAAGCCGACCGAGCAGGGTGACCAGTTCCGGATGGATCTCGGTGATGCCGACCGCGACCAGCGCGTCCTCACCGGCCCGGACGCACAGCCGCTCGACCTCGTCCTTGCTGTGCTCGTAGACCTCCTCGATGCGATGCGGGTGGATACGCCCGTCCGCGATGAGCTTGTCCAGAGTGACCCGGCCGATCTCGCGGCGGACCGGGTCGAAGCAGGACAGCAGAACCGCCTCAGGCGTGTCATCGATGATCAGGTTCACCCCGGTCACCGACTCGAAGGTCCTGATGTTGCGGCCTTCCCGGCCGATGATCCGACCCTTCATGTCATCGCTGGGCAGGTGCAACACGCTGACCACACTCTCGGCGGTCTGCTCGCTGGCAACCCGCTGGATCGCGTCGGTCACGATGTGGCGGGCACGGTCCTCACCGGTCTGCCTGGCCTCCGCCTCGATGTCCCGCACCATGATGGCCGCATCACGGCGGGCCTCGGCCTCGACCGCGCGCACCAGTTCGGCCTTGGCCTCGGCTGCGGTCAGACCAGCCACCCGCTGTAGCTCCCGGCCGATCCCCTGCCCGCGCTCGGTCAGTTCCTGGTCGCGGGCGGCCAGCGAACGTTCCAGTTCGGTCAGGTCGTGGTCGCGGGCTTCCAACCTGAGCAGTTCGGAGTCCAGACGCTCCTCCCGCTCGATGAGGCGATGCTCGCGTCGCTCAATGTCGAGTTTGACCTGTCGCGCGCTCTCAACGACCTCGGCGGCCTCCCGCTCCGCCGAGCGTCGGCCCTCGAGCAACAGCGTGGACACTTCCAACTCGGCCCGTCGCCGGTCGTTGTCCGCCTCGGCCTGGGCCGCGCGGCGGATGTTGTCCGCCTCGGCCTGGGCGGTGCGCCGGAGGGTCTCCGCCTCGGCCTCGGCGAGTCGCCGGGCCATCGCCGCCATGCTTTCGCCCTCGGCCCGCACCGAGGCCGCCTCGTGAACAGCCCGCAGCCGCAGGGCGGCCAACTCGGCCTCAACCTCACGATGAAGATCGGTACCCAGGTCGACAAGCTGATCGGTGCCGGTGGCGCCGACACGCGACTGGCCGCCGGGGTTTCCTCCACCGCCCTCTGCCGTGGACGAGTCGTCGCGTGAGCCGGTTCCGATGGTCGCGGTGTCACCGCGGACCCAATCCCTGTCGGCCGCGACCGACTCGTCCGGTGTGACCTCATCCGCCCGCACGGTGACCGCACGCAACCGGACGGCCAGAGTCACCACCACCGCAACGAGTACGAGCACAACCGCGACCAGAAGCGCGCCGAGTGCCGCCGTCACCTGGGCACCTCCTCCCGGCGAAGTGGCGCGCGAAGGCGCCGACCGACATACCGTGAGGAGGCTCCCCGGGCGCCACAGGCGGCACGGGCGCGGTCGGCGGGCAGTTCGCCGACCCCTCCCGCAGAATGCGGGAACGGACGGCGGCCGATGGCCGGCGGCCTACCTTCGGCGCCCGGAATCGGACGTCGTGGTGGCCGCACGACGTATCGGTCATGTCCGCCGGGGCGGGCGTCGCTTCGCTGTCGGTCGCGATCTATGTGCTCTTGCGCGCAGTGTTGCCGGAGTTCACACGGGGTTATCTCCTCGTGGATTCGAGGCTAAGGGCCCCCATAACCCGGGTCAAGCCGGCCATCTGTCCAACGTTGGCCCAGATCATGGCTCGACGTCAGGCTGAGGCTCGTCCTCGAAGCCATCCAACCAGCACCGTTCGTCCAGGCGGTCCCCCTCCTGTTCGAGCACCTCCCGCACCACCCGGAACGCGACCCCGGACGGGTACCCCTTACGCGCGAGCAATCCGACCAGTCGCCGGGTGCGAGCGGCCGCAGTCAGTCCGCGGGTGGAAGGCAACCGACGCAGTACCAGGGCTCGCGCGGTCTGCTCCTCGACATCGGGATCCAGGCGGTCCACGGCAGCCTGCACGGTCGACCCGTCCACGCCGCGACGGCGTAGCTCGGCGGCCAGGGCACGCCGGGCCAGACCACGGCCACGGTGACGCGTGTCGACCCAGGCCTGGGCGAACGCCTCGTCGTCAATCAGGCCGACGTCGGTGAAACGCTCCAGCACCCGCGCGGCCACCTCACCGGGTATCGCCCGCCTGTCCAACGCCGCCGCGAGTTGGGCACGCGTACGGGGCCGGTCGGTCAGCAGTCGCAGACAGATGGCACGCGCCACCGACTCCGGGTCACCCGGTGGGTCCTCCGGGTGACCCGGCACGCCTGCGCGCCGTGCCACAGTCAGAAGTCGACCGGGGCCGGCGACGACTTGGACCTGGTCGCCTTGGCCGCCTTGGTCGGTGGGGCGGCGGGTGCGTCGGGCACGGTCTCGGTGGCGCTCCCCTCGTCGATCGGAGAACTGCCGATACCCAGCTTCTCCTTGATCTTCTTCTCGATCTCGTCGGCGAGGTCAGGATTGTCACGCAGGAACCCGCGCACGTTCTCCTTGCCCTGGCCGAGTTGGTCCCCCTCGTAGGTGTACCAGGCGCCGGACTTACGGATGATCGACTGCTCGACGCCGACGTCGATCAGGGACCCCTCCCGGCTGATTCCCTGCCCGTACACGATGTCGAACTCGGCCTGCTTGAACGGCGGGGCCACCTTGTTCTTCACGACCTTGACGCGGGTGCGGTTGGCCACCGCCTCGCCGCCGTCCTTGAGCGTCTCGATGCGCCGCACGTCGAGCCGGATCGAGGCGTAGAACTTCAGTGCGCGCCCACCGGTGGTGGTCTCGGGGCTGTTGTGGACCATGACCCCGTCAGCGAAGTAGTTGTGCGTCCCCTCGACCTGCAGGTCGTAACGATTCATCGACCCGTTCTTCGGCCTGACACACACGTCGAGCACGCGAGCCGGGACCAGGGTGGGCTCCACCGGAACGGACTCGGGCTCGACTGCGAACCGACCCTGCAGCCGTGGTGGCAACAGGTGACCCATCGACGGATGGACACAGGGGGCCACCAGCTCCAGGAACTTCACCGAAGCCTCCGCGGTGAACCGCAGCACACCGGCCTGCCGCGCGTCCTGGTGGTCGGATGTCACGTCGAGCCCGTGGGTGTCGCGGAGGAAGTCCACCAGCCTCTCGCGGGATCCGGTGCTCACCGCGCCGACCGAGATGTCGACCCACCCGCCGGCGTCCGGATCGGAGATCAGGTTCCCGTCGTCCATGTACCAGACAGCCAACGCGAGCGGGGTCAGCGCCTTGAGGTACTCCCAACCGATGTGCTTCCTGCCCCCACCGAGGTACACCGCCCGGTGCAACTCGTCCAGTTCGGGCAGCGCGGCGAACTCGACCGACCCGACGCCCGGGGTGTCAGTGCTCCGGTCCCGGGGAAGGTCACCCAGTAGCGACACCTTCCAGTCCAGGTAGTCACCCGCCCGAGTGCGCCCGGGCATACCGAACCGTGCCCCGGGTAGGCCGTCCCGGTCCGGCGAGAGCCTTCCCCCACCCAACAACGAGCCAAGGATGACCTGCCACTGCTGGTCGCCGAGTCGACGGCTGTCCGCTGCCATCACCCGGTCACCGGCGACCAGATCGCCGGCCTCTCGCCATCCGGCCGGGGTGCGGACCAGGTGGTTGGGGGTCAACGCGAACCGTTCACCACCTCGGGGCCCGGCCACGGTGAACTGGAGGAACCGTACGGCGGGACCGTTGTCGAACCAGTTGACGACCCGACGCGGCACGACCCGATCCTTCTGCGGGTCATAACTCAGGACCTCGACCGGCAACCGCCGGTCGACGATCACACCTATCCTCTCCCGGCTGCCGTCGGCGAGGGTGACCCTGGTGTCGTAGGAGGCACACCCGAACATCACCCCGACCTTCTCCCGGAGCTGGTTGATGAAGATCGCCGTGGTACCGGAGTTGCTGATCGCGCCGGTGAGCTTGCGCAACGCCTGGCTCATCAGTCGGGCCTGCAGACCGACGTGGCTGTCCCCCATCTCGCCCTCGATCTCGGCCCGGGGCACCAGCGCGGCCACCGAGTCGACAACGATCACGTCGAGCGCGCCGGAGCGGATCAGCATGTCCGCGATCTCCAGCGCCTGCTCGCCGGTGTCCGGCTGGGACACCAGCAGCGCGTCGGTGTCCACGCCGAGGACCTTGGCGTACTCCGGGTCGAGCGCGTGCTCGGCGTCGATGAACGCGGCGATGCCACCGGCCGCCTGCGCGTTGGCCACCACGTGCAGCGCCACGGTGGTGTTGTGAGAGATCACGCCGTTGGCGAGGAAACTGTGGGTGTCGGCCAGGACGACATCGAACGTGGGCTGCGAACCGCCATCCTCGATGGCGACGACATCCTCATACGTGTGGTTGGCCTGCGCGAGCGCGCGCAGATACTCACGAATGGCGTAGCTGGTCGGTGGCAGGGAGCCCGGCCGTCGGTCGCACCACGCCACAATCCGCCCGAGCCGCTTACGCGAGCACGCCAGCGACATGTCGGTGCGAAACAGGTCTCCGGCGAGGCGGTCGAACTCCCGGTCGCCCCGGCAGTCGGAACGCAGGTCCCTGAGTAGATCGGTCAGCCCCGGGATGTTCTCGAACTGAGGATCCCGCGAGGACAACCGGAAGTTCTTCGCCACCTGGGCACGCCGTTGGGTCGAACGGAACCCCACCTCGGTGAGGAACCGGTGCGCCGAAGCCGAGTTGACCGTCACGGTCCAGTAGTCGCGGTCATAGGTCTTGTTCCGGGATGCGGACACTGTCGCGGGGATGCCAAGGCCGTAGAGGAGAAGCTGGACCTGGCGGGCGAGCTGTTCCGACGCCGTGCCCAACCCCACGGTGGAGGAGCCGTCGATCCACCCGTCACCCTCGAACAGAGCCGACAGGAACGCGCGTTGAACCTTGTGGCCGGCCGTACGAACGCAGGCGGGCACCACCTTGCCCTCGGCGGTGACGTGGTCAAGTCCGTACCGCTCCGCGACATGCTCTCTGAGCTTCTTACCGCCCAGGTCGTACTCCTGGCCGTTGTAGCAGACCGCCTGGACGCCGAACAGGTCTCGCGCCAACCGGGTGAACTCCTCAGCGACCTCCGCATCGGTGTTGGTGAACCGGATGCGGTGCCGGTACGACAGTGAACCCTCCGCGACCAGGTAACCGAGGAAGACAGCCTCATCCTCGCTGAGACCGTCACCGCATGCGGCCTCGACGGCACCGAACAGCGCCGAGACGACCGTGTCGCCCGACCGGATCTCCCCCGCGGCCCGCCACACGATGTACCCGCGTTCGTTGAGCACACGGAGCGGATGGTTGTGGGTGACGGTGAGCACCCGGCCGGAACGCAGTCGAAGGCGCCGCACGGGCTTGCGGTTGTTGTGGGTGAGCGCCACCACCGGTTCCAGCTCACCGCGCTCGTTGACCACCCGTACACCGAGGGCCCGGACGTCGGTCACCCTGGATGTACACGTCACCGGCTGCCCACACCGGGCGAACAGTTCGGCGATCGTCTCCAGTCCGCGATCGGTCCAGACCCAGGTGTCGGCGGTGAGGCACTTCCCGCTCGACTCCGGTCCGTAGATCTCCACCACCCGACCGC
>DATCXL010000292.1:0-2113 GCA_036565825.1 Mycobacteriales bacterium | reverse complement strand
CAGTACCCCAGGGACGTCATCGAACTGCTCGACCGGATGGACGAACTTGCGCCGAGTGGCGTGCTGTTCACCGGTGACCCGAAGAAGTGCTCGGATCTGTACACGGTGGACTCCTGGGGCCACGCCGCGCACACCGCATGGGAGGCCCTGCTCGTGCTGGCCGACTATCTGCGGGCGCGGCAAGCGGGTGACTGGACCGGTGCGGTGCACGGGTACCTCAACGACACCCCGACCGGCTACCGCCCCCTCTCGGCCAAGAAGCACGTGCCCACCGAGACGAACGCGACCATGCAACAGTTCGGCGGCGAACGGGTTTTCCCGGTGCCCACGGATGTCTCACCGGATGGCCGAACGGTCATGCAGGCTCATTTCAAACTGTTCCAGATCGGGATGGTGAGCCCGCGGCTGTACTACCTGGACGACTTCTCCCGGACCGGAAAGATCTACGTCGGATACATCGGCGAGCACCTGACCAACACGCACACGAACTGACCACAACCGAACAGTGGGGGATTGGCATGGCGAGCAGCAACCGGGATCGGGTCGGGCGCGGGTTCGAACTCCTGTCCGAGGGGTTGGCGCCGTTCGTGGACACCCGGATGTCGTTGGCCTTCGCCCAGCACGGCGGCGACTGGATCGCCGTGATCGCCGCCCGCGACAACGCGCAACACGGCACCGTCCGGGTGTTGGACCCGCGCGATCCGGCCCTGCACCTGCGCATGATCACCGAGGAGTGGCGGGTCTTCAAGGACGCGATGTCGCGCGCGCAGCAGTCCTTCGCCTCCGAACTGCGTGAGACCCGTAACCGGTGGGCGCACAACCAGCCGTTCTCCAACGACGACACCTACCGTGCCCTGGACACCATGGAGCGGCTGCTCGTCGCGGTCGGTGCGGCAGATCAGGCCGACCAGGTCCGCCGGTTACGGGCCGACCACCAGGCTGGGGTCTTCGAGACGGAGACCCGGCGCAGGGTCAGACAGCAGGACAGCGGTATCCACGCCGCCAGCCAGGGCCTGCCGCCCTGGCGGGAGGTGCTCACCCCGCACGACGACGTGGCCTCCGGCAACTTCTCGGCCAGCGAGTTCGCCGCCAACCTGCACCTGGTCGCCCGGGGTGAGGGCGGCGAGGAGTATGTGGACCCGGTGGAGTTCTTCCGCCGCACCTACCTCACCGAGGGCCTGCGTGACCTGCTCGAACGCGCGGTCCGCCGGGCCACCGGCGACGCCAACGCCAGCCCCATCGTCAATCTCCAGACGAACTTCGGTGGCGGCAAGACCCACTCCATGCTCGCTCTGTGGCACCTGCTCGGTGGCACCCCGGTGTCGTCGCTGGGCCGGGAGGTGGCCGAACTGGTCGCGGGTCGGAAACTGCCCGCCACGGTGCACCGGGTCGCCCTGGTTGGCCAGGACATCTCCGCGAACGGGTCGGTCAAGCCCGACGGCACGGCCGTGCGCACCATGTGGGGTGAGCTGGCCTGGCAACTCGGCGGGCGGGCCGGGTTCGACCTGGTCGCCCAGGCCGACGCGACCGGTACCAACCCCGGCGAGGCGCTGCGCGTGCTGCTCGGCCGGTACGCGCCGTGCCTGATCCTGATCGACGAGTGGGTGGCCTACGCCCGGCAACTGTGGGGCCGCGAGGACCTGCCGGCCGGCACGTTCGACACCCAGTTCACCTTCGCCCAGGCGCTCACCGAGGCGGTCACCACCGTGCCCGGCGCGCTGCTGGTCATCTCCATCCCGGCCTCGCACGACCCGGGCCGGGACGCCGGGTCCGGCGGTTCGGCCATCGAGGTCGGCGGCCCGAACGGGCAGGAGGCCCTGCAACGGCTCCAGAACGTGGTCCGCCGGGTGGCCGACCAGTGGCGGCCGGCCAACTCCGAGGAGTCCTTCGAGATCGTCCGCCGCCGGCTGTTCACCGAACCCTCCGCGCAGGCGCGGTCCGAGATCGCCGCGGTGGCCCGGCAGTTCGCCCAGTTCTACGGCAAGCACACCGGGGAGTTCCCCCGCGAGGTCACCGCCGACCCGCGCCGCTACGAGGCCCGCATCCGCGCCTCCTACCCGATCCACCCCGAACTGTTCGACCGGCTGTATGCGGACTGGTCCACCCTGGACCG
>DATCXL010000415.1:0-4004 GCA_036565825.1 Mycobacteriales bacterium | reverse complement strand
ACATTGGCGGGACGGTGGCGAGGCCCCCGCCGGAACCTGGTGGCAGCACCTTGGCATCTACGCCTTCCGGCGTGCCGCGCTGGAGCGGTGGACCCGACTCCAACCGACTGCGCTCGAGACGGCGGAGCGGCTGGAACAGCTGAGAGCATTGCAGAACGGATTCACAATCGGTGTGACGCTGCTGGATGAACCCGCGCCCGCCGGAATCGATACCCCAGACGACCTGCGCCGGGCCGAGCGGCACTGGCGCGCAACCCAGGGAGCCACGACATGAGCGCAAGCGGCTCGACCACGAAGTTCATTTTTGTCACCGGCGGCGTCGTTTCGTCCCTGGGCAAGGGCATCGCGGCCGGATCGCTCGGACGGCTCCTGGTCGAGCGCGGGCTCAACGTCACCATCCAGAAGTTCGATCCCTATATCAACGTCGATCCCGGGACGATGTCGCCGTTCCAGCACGGCGAGGTCTTCGTCACCGAGGACGGTGCCGAGACCGACCTGGACATCGGCCACTACGAGCGGTTCCTGGACGACAATCTGCTCGGGTCGGCCAACGTCACCACCGGGCAGGTGTACTCCACCGTGATCGCCAAGGAGCGGCGCGGGGAGTATCTGGGCGACACCGTGCAGGTGATCCCGCACATCACCAACGAGATCAAGGACCGGATCCGGTCGATGGCGCGGCCAGACGTGGACGTGGTGATCACCGAGATCGGTGGCACGGTGGGTGACATCGAGTCGCTGCCGTTCCTGGAGGCGGCCCGGCAGATCCGTCACGACCTCGGCCGGGACAACTGCTTCTTCATACACGTGTCGCTGGTGCCGTTCCTGGCTCCCAGCGGTGAGTTGAAGACCAAGCCGACCCAGCACTCGGTGGCGGCGTTGCGCAACATCGGGATCCAGCCCGACGCGCTGGTCTGCCGTTCGGACCGGGAACTGCCCGAGGGGCTCAAGCGCAAGATCTCGCTGACCTGCGACGTGGATGCCGACGGGGTCGTCTCCGCGCCCGATGCTCCGTCCATCTACGACATTCCCAAGGTGCTGCACTCCGAGGGCCTCGACGCCTACGTGGTGCGCCGGTTGGGGTTGCCGTTCCGCGACGTCGGGTGGGCGGTGTGGGGTGACCTGCTCGACCGGGTGCACCGGCCGCGGCACACGGTCACGGTCGCGGTGGTCGGCAAGTACGTCGACCTGCCCGACGCGTACCTGTCGGTGACCGAGGCGTTGCGCGCCGGTGGGTTCGCCCACCGGGCCCGGGTGCAGATCCGGTGGGTGCCCTCCGATGACTGCCAGACCCCGGCCGGTGCCGCGGCGGCGCTGTCAGACGTGGACGGTGTGCTCATCCCCGCTGGGTTCGGAGTGCGCGGGATCGAGGGGAAGGTCGGTGCGGCGCGGTTCGCGCGCACCAGGGGTATCCCGATGCTGGGGCTGTGCCTGGGCCTGCAGTGCATGGTCATCGAGTTCGCCCGGTCGGTGGCCGGGATAGCCGAGGCCAACTCGGCGGAGTTCGAACCGGGGTGCACCGACCCGGTGATCGCCACCATGTCCGACCAGGAAGACGTGGTGGCCGGCGAGCGCGACATGGGCGGCACGATGCGACTGGGTGCCTACCCGGCCCGGCTGCGTCCCGGGTCGCTGGTCGCCGATGCCTACGGGGCGGTCGAGGTCTCCGAACGGCACCGGCACCGCTACGAGGTCAACAACGTCTACCGGGACCGTCTCGAGGCGGCCGGGCTGGTGTTCTCCGGCACCTCGCCGGACGGGCGACTGGTGGAGTTCGTGGAGCTTCCGCGCGAGGTGCACCCGTTCTTCGCGGCCACCCAGGCACACCCGGAGTTCAAGTCGCGGCCGACCCGACCGCACCCGTTGTTCGCTGCGTTCGTGCGTGCCGCACTGGACTACGAGGCACAGGAGCGGCTACCGGTCGATCTGTCCGAGACGGCCGACGTGGCCGCGGCACTGACCCTGTGACCGGTCTGACCGGCCGGACCGATTCGGCCGGGCAAACTCGCCAGCCCGGGCAGGCCCGGCACAGTTACGCCGTGCGGTCGTCGCGGGAGGTCTACCGCGGCCGGGTGTTCGGCATGCGTGCGGACCAGGTCGAGATGCCCGGTGGGCGGATCGCGGTGCGTGAGGTGGTCGTGCATCCGGGGGCCGTGGTGGTGGCCGCCGTCGACGAGCAGGACCGGTTGGTGATGGTTCACCAGTATCGGCATCCGGTGGGTCAGCACCTGTTCGAGCTGCCGGCCGGGTTGCTCGACGTTGACGGGGAACCAGCCGTGGTGGCGGCTGGGCGTGAACTGTACGAGGAGGCACACCTTCGGGCCGGGCGCTGGCACCTGCTCGCCGACGTGTTCCCGTCTCCGGGGATGACCGACGAGGCGGTGCGGCTGTATCTCGCCCGTGACCTGACCCCGGTGCCCGACGCCGAGCGGTTCGTCGCCGACGGTGACGAGGAGGCCGAGATGACGGTGCACCGGGTCGACCTGGACACCGCGGTGCGGATGGTGTTCGCCGGCGAACTGAACAACGGAGTGACGATCACCGGGGTGCTGGCCGCGGCCAGACTGCGCGACGCGGGCTGGCCAGAGTCGTCGCTGCGTCCACCGAACTCACCCTGGCCGGCCCGCCCCACCCACGCGGACCAGCCCAACCTTTCGGGTGTGTCGAGCCACTCGGACCTGCCAGATCAAGGCTGATCATCTCGGCACACCGCCATAACTGGTAGAAGCGTACGGATTGGTGTGATATCAAAACGCCTCCAAGCTTCACCGCCGTGTCGTTCGCAGCGGCGACCGGTTCGGCGTCGGGCCCCGACGGGATGACACCGGAGGCCCCGTATGGCCTGGCCCTACACTCGGCGCCGCGCCGCGTGTCACTCTTGGGTGACCCGGTTGCCTTCCGGCAACGGAGCCGGATGACCAACAGGAAAGGGTACGGTCGAAGGTGAAGGTCGGAATCCCGCGCGAGATCAAGGACCACGAGTACCGCGTGGCGATCACACCGGCCGGCGTGAAGGAACTGGTCTCCGCCGGCCACCAGGTGTTCGTCGAGAAGGACGCCGGTGGCGGATCGTCGATCCCCGACGATGACTTCACCACCGCGGGCGCGAAGATCCTCGATCGCGCCGAGGACGTGTGGGCCGACTCGGACCTCGTGCTGAAGGTCAAGGAGCCGGTTGGCGAGGAGTACCGCCGGATGCGGCGCGGTCAGACCCTGTTCACCTACCTGCACCTGGCCGCGTCCCGCCAGTGCACCCAGGCGATCCTGGACTCCGGTATCGACGCGGTGGCCTACGAGACGGTGCAGTTGCCCAATGGTTCGTTGCCGCTGCTGGCCCCGATGTCGGAGGTGGCCGGCCGGATGGCCCCGCAGGTCGGTGCGCACTGCCTGGAGCGTGCCCAGGGTGGCCGGGGCGTGCTGATGGGCGGGGTGTCCGGTGTGTACGCGGCCAAGGTGGTTGTGCTCGGCGCCGGGGTGTCGGGGATGAACGCCGCGGCGATCGCGTTGGGCATGCAGGCCGAGGTGCTGTTGCTGGACAAGAACATCGACAAGCTGCGCTCGTCCGACCGTATCTACCAGGGGCACCTGCAGACCGTGGCGTCGAACACCTACGAGATCGAGCGGGCGGTTATCGACGCCGACATGGTCATCGGCGCGGTGCTGGTCCCCGGGGCCAAGGCGCCAAGGTTGGTGACCAACGACCTGGTGTCCCGGATGAAGCCCGGGTCGGTACTGATCGACATCTCGGTCGACCAGGGCGGTTGCTTCGAGGACACCCGACCCACCACCCACTCCGACCCGACCTACCGGGTACACGGCTCGGTGTTCTACTGCGTGGCGAACATGCCCGGCGCGGTGCCGCACACGTCCACCTACGCGCTCACCAACGTGACCCTGCCCTATGTCATGGAACTGGCCAGCCGCGGGCTGCGCGACGCGGTCCACCGGGATCCGGCGTTGGCGCGGGGAGTGAACGCGGTCGGCGGTGTGCTGACCAGCGAGCC
>DATCXL010000269.1:0-5339 GCA_036565825.1 Mycobacteriales bacterium | reverse complement strand
GTAGCAACGGGTAGGAGTCTGGGAGTTCATGGCCAACCGGTACCGATCGGGAGTTGGGCACACGATGCGCCGGTGGCGGTTGGTCGCTGTACCAGCCGTGCTGGTGTGCGCGCTGGGGGCGGTGTCGTGCAGCCAGACCATTCGCGGGCAGGAGGGTTCGACGGTTTCGCCGTCAGCCGCTCCGTTGCTACCGACCTCGCCGGTGTCCCCGACATCCCCGCACGCGGCCCTGCCCGCGCCACGCGTTGTTCCCGTCCCGGTCTCGATGCGGACCACGCCGAGCACCTTCACCCTCGCCGGGGACAGCCGGATCCTGACCCCGTCCGGGTCGGCCGAGGCGGCCCGAACCGGGGAGTTCCTGGCCAACCTGCTGCGCCCCTCCACCGGCTACCGACTGCCGGTGCTGTCCGGGGTGCAGTCCGACCGGCGCGGTGACATCACGCTGGGTCTGACCAGCTCGGACCAACTCGGTGCCGAGGGATACGAGTTGACCGTCACCGACCGGTCGGTCACGCTACGCGCGGACAGACCGGCCGGCCTGTTCTATGGCGTGCAGACGTTGCGTCAACTGCTGCCGGCACAGGTGGAGAGCTCGCGCGTTCGCCCCGGGCCCTGGCTGGTTCCCGGCGTCCAGATCACCGACCACCCACGGTTCGCCTGGCGCGGTGCCTCACTGGACGTGGTACGGCACTTCTTCACCGTGGCCGAGGTGCAGCGCTACATCGATCTGATCTCGCTCTACAAGATGAACACGTTGCACCTGCACCTGAGCGACGACCAGGGCTGGCGGATCGCGGTGGACGGTTGGCCCCGGCTGACCTCGGTGGGTGGGAGTACCGAGGTTGGTGGCGGACCCGGCGGTTACTACACCCGTGACGACTACCGGCGGATCGTTGACTATGCCGCCGACCGCCACGTCACCGTCGTTCCGGAGATCGACCTGCCCGGCCACGTCAACGCCGCGCTGGTCTCCTACCCCGAGTTGGCCTGCGACGGCAGGGCACCCGCACCGTTCACTCGGGTCGGCGGCCCGCCTCTGTCGGTCTGTGTGGGCAAGCCGGTCGTCGACCAGTTCCTGAACGACGTGGTCGGGCAACTGGCCGCGCTCACCCCCGGGCGGTACCTGCACGTCGGTGGCGACGAGGTGCTGAACATGGCACCGGCTACCTACACCTCGTTCGTGAAACGGATGCAGCAGGTGGTCCGCGCGCACGGCAAGACGCCGGTGGGTTGGCAGGAGGTCGCCGACGGTGGTTCGCCAGCAGGCACGGTGATTCAGTACTGGGACACCAACCACCCGGCCGACCAGGTACGTCAGGCCGCGGCCGGCGGAGCCCGGCTCGTGCTGTCTCCGGCCTCCCACGCCTACCTGGACATGAAGTACGACAAGGCGACCACGCAGGGACTGACCTGGGCCGGTTACGTGACGGTCCAGGACGCCTACTCGTGGGACCCGGCGAAACTGCTGCCGGGGGTCGGGGAGAGCTCCGTGCTCGGTGTCGAGGCGGCGCTGTGGAGCGAGACCCTGCCAACCTTCGGCGACGTGGAGTTCATGGCGCTACCGAGGCTGCCGGCCCTCGCCGAGGTCGGCTGGTCACCCGCGTCGAGCCGGGACTGGGACGGGTTCCGTCAACGGCTGGCCGCGCAGGGCCCCCGCTGGTCGGCGATGTCGGTGACCTTCTTCCGTTCCCCGCAGGTTCCCTGGCCGGGCTGAGTCCGACACCGATGACCGTCGCCGCCGGAACCTGGGCCCGCTCTGCATGGTCGCGGCCGTGACGGCATCGCGCGGGTCCGTGCTGGTCCGCTACGCAGTGGCGGCCGTGCCGGCACGTTGCGCTGACGGCGGGTCCGGTGTGGCAGTGGCCCTGCTCGCGTTGGGCCGTGGCGACCCGGCGCTGGCCGGGCTGTTGATCGGTGCGCTGAACCTGCCCCACGCGCTGGCCGGCCCGTTTGTCGGCCGGCTGGCTGACCGCAGCAGGTCTCCGCGAGCCACCTACGCCGGCGCGATGCTGGTCTTCGCCGCCGGGCTGGCCGGAATCGCGTCAACCCTCGGCCGGGTGTCGGTACTTGTGCCGGTGGCATTCGCGCTGGTCGCCGGCACGGTTGGGCCACTGCTCACCGGTGGACTGAGCGGGCTGCTCGTCGGGATGGTGCCGTCGGAGCGGTTACACAGCGCCTACTCGATCGACGCGGTCACCTACAACCTGGCATACGTGGCCGCACCGGCAGCGGTGGCCGCGGCCAGCGGGCTGGCCTCGCCGGTCTTGGCCATGCTGCTGCTGGCCGGGGTTGTCGCGGCCGGCACCGGCATGCTGCTGACCCTGCCGATCGGTCAACCGGCCGTGGCGGGAACCCGGGAACGTCTGGCCGGCGCGTTGGGCGGGGTGGCCCGAGCGGTGTGGGTGAGCCGAAGGCTCCGGGCCACCACTGTGGCCACCACCCTCGGGCACTTCGGCTGGGGCGGTCTGACTCTGGGCGTGGCACTGCTTGCTGCCCAGCTCGGCCGCTCGCCCGCGGCCGGCGGGATCCTGCTGTCCGGCTACGCACTGGGTGCGCTTGCCGGGTCGCTGGCCATGCACTGGCCACCGGCACGGCGGATCGATCCGGTGGCCGTGGTACTCGGCAGTCTGCTGGCGATCGGTGGCCTACTCACCATGGCCGCTCTCGCACCGACGTTCCCGGTGGCCATGGGTGTGTCGCGGCGGCCGGGGTCTTCGACGGGCCGCAGTTGACCGCCACGTTGGCGGTGCGCGGCATCCATGCCCCCACGCAACTGCGTACGACGGTGTTCACCACCACGGCCAGTGTGAAGATCACCGCGGGTGCGGTCGGTGCCGCACTGGCCGGCTGGCTGGTCCAGTGGCCTCGGGCATGGCACGGGCCCGCCGAGCGGGAGAGAGGGCTCGGCGGGCCCGTACCAGAGTGTGGTCCGCCTACATCACCAGCACCGCGAACAGGGTGGCCACGATCAGGCCGGTGACCACCGGGATGAAGCACTTACGGGCCAGCTCGACCACCGGTACCCGGGCGAACCCGGCCACCGCGACCAGCGACGACCAGGCCACCAGGGTGCCGCCGCCGGACCAGATGTTGCCCATCTGGCCGATGGAGGCGAGCGTTTCGGGGGACATGTGGACCGCCGGCCCCAGGCTTCCGGCCAGTGCGCCGGTGAGCGGCAGGCCGGAGAACCCGGACCCTTCCAGGCCGGCGATCATGCCGATGATCAACACACCGAACCCGGTGACCATGCCGTTGGTCGGGATGTGTTCCTGCCCGGCCGCGACGATCTCGAACAGCAACGCGGGCCCCTTCTGGTCCGGGCCCAGGCCCAGGATCTGGCCGGCGAAGTCGCCGTTGCCCAGGAAGAAGAAGCCGGCGATGGGAAGCACCACGCCCATGGCCTTGAACGCGAAGACCAATCCGTCGACCACGTGGGTGGCCGAGGTCTCCAGGAACCGACCCCGGTCCTTGACCATCGTCGCGGCCACCAGCAGCACCACGGCCACGCCGCCGACCAGTGCGGCCGCGTCACCACCCTTGAGGTCGGTCACGCTCGAGCTCACCTTGGCCACCACGAAGTATCCGATCAGGACCAGGTAGGCCACCGGCACCAGGATGGCGAACAGGATCGCCATCCGTTCGTCGGGGTCCTTGGGCGCGGCCGGGCCGTCGGAACCGGCCGCCGGCGTGCCACGCAGTGCGACACCGTGTCCGATTGTCGGTTCCATCCTGTCGCTGTCACCGGTCGCCGTGCTGTCGGCACCGCCAGAGGCGCCAGACCCGGTGGATGCGCCGACCAGTTCCTTCTTCCGGACGGGCTTGACGTCCAGCAGGACCGACTCGGTGGACTCCCACTCCTCGAGCAGCTCCGGCGACGGCTTGCGCATCTTGCGGAACTCCATCATGTACGCGATGCCCAGTGCCACCCCACCGGTGATCAGCGACAGGATCAGGGAGCGGTCAGCAACCAGGTCGGGGTCGGCGCCGGCGGCCTTCGCCGACAGCCCGGGCGCGACCCGGATCACGTAGTCGGAGGACAGCGCCATGCCCTGACCGGCGATGGCGACGACCACGCCAACCCCCATCGGGGACAGCCCGGCCCGGATCGCCACCGGGATCAGCACCGCGCCGATCAGCGGCACGGCCGGCGTCGGCCAGAAGAACAGGGAGATCCCGTAGGTGACGATCACGAGGACCCAGAAGGACGAGTGACCGTTTCGCATCACCCGGCGGAACGGAGTCACCATTCTCAGGTCCGCCCCGAGCCCGTGCAGCGCGCCGAGCATCGCGGTCACCAGGGCGATGATGAGGAAGATGTTGAACAGACTCGTCGCGGCCACCAGGCTGGCGTTGAAGATGGAGGCGAGTCCGGTGATGAGGCTGCCGGAGAACGCCAACGCTGTGACGAAGGTGGCCGCGACCGCCGGCACGACGATGTTCTTCCGTAGGACCATCGTCACCAGGATCACGATGATCCCGATCAGATAGGCCCAGTGGGCGGCGGTTAGTTGCACGGGGTGTCCTTCCAACTTGGCGGACGGTGTCGAGATCGTTAGGGTGGCGTTCGCCGTGCGCGTGAGGTTCTGTCCCGATCGGCGCGGGTGAGCACCGTCGAGCTGGGTGTCCGGCCCCGATCGGTGACAACGGACAGCGCCTCGCTCAATCACCACGCACGAGTGCTGTGCGGCTGCAGGTCCTGCTCATGGTGGACGGGTGGATCCACTGTGCACCGGTGGATCTCCCGGCATGGGCTTTCGTAGTCAGTGAGGTTCCGCCTCCGGACCAGCACCGTCAACGCCAAGGCTGCACAGTCGCGGCCAGGGAAAATGTGCAGCCTGCCGTGCCAGCCCGCAGTGTGGGGTGTCGCGTCCAGAAGCGCCTCCGCTCTCTGGAGACCACCGCACACCGCCCGGTCGGCACTGGTCTGGGCGCACCAGGGGCCAGCGTTGACCCTGTGCACAATGACCATTGTTCGGGCCGGAACCACCCGCAAGGGTTGGGTCGGTCCGGTCGCAACCGCATCAGGAACGAGGAGAGACCATGGCAGCGGAGGCGGTCGGACAGGTGGCCCCGCGCGGGCACGCCGAACCGTCGTCGCGCCGGGCCTGGGCCGCGTTGGCCGCGCTGTTGACCGGCACGTTCCTGGGCACCATCAACAACAACATCGTCAACGTGCCGTTGCGTGACATCACCGTGGACCTGGGCGTACCGGTGTCGGCCGGGGTGCTGGTCGTGGTGGCGTTCTCGTTGACGTTCGCGGTGCTCATGCCGGTGCTGGGCTGGCTGGGTGACCGGATCGGCCGCCGCCGGGTGTTCTGCGCCGCGCTGGCCGGCATCGC
>DATCXL010000245.1:0-2706 GCA_036565825.1 Mycobacteriales bacterium | reverse complement strand
GAACACGTACACCACCCAGGCATGATGCTTGCCGCCCCCGAGCCCGAACGCGAGCCCGAACGCGAGCCCGACCACGAGCGCGTCCACGCGCCTGAACACGAGCCCCAACACGAGCACGCCCACTGTCCGAACGCGAGCGTCCGTAGCAGAGTGAGCCTGCGGTCGGCGCGCCAGCTCGATCCGGGCGTGTTCACTCTGCCGGTCAACGCGGGGCTCTCGGCCCACTCAAACAGCACGACCACGGGCATCACGAGCCAGAGCGTGAACGCGCACGGGAGATCGAGCACGCCGATGAGCAGCAAGCCGAACCCGACAAGAAGACCGAGTGAGGTGCCGGATGCGAGCCCGTAGGCGAGGTGGGTCTTTCGTCCATACGGGTCTAGGTTCGCGTAGCCGGGTTCGTCATCTAACCAAAGCCCGGCCGCGGGCCCGAACAGGACCACGAGCACGACCCCGATCATGACCCCGACCCCGACCCCGACCTTGAGTCCACCCGCCACCCCGAACATGACTCCGACCATGAGCACGATGGCGGTTCTGACTGTGGTTTCGAGGGTGCGAGGTGTGACGGTGTGGCGGGCGAGGCGCCACCAGGCGAAGTCTCGCGTCCCTCGCTGCTGGAGGTGGTCTGCGAGGTAGCCCAGCCAGCGACGGACGTCGTCAGCTTTCCAGTCGCGACGGGGTCGGAATGGTTCGGTGTGGTCCTTGGCAGGTGGTCGGGTGGCCGTCACCGCGGGAATGAACTGGTCGAGCAGGTGGTACCGGATCTTTCGCGGGTCGGGGAACTGGTCCGGGTCGAGAAGCCCGGTGGGGTCACGGTTGAGAGTGATGTAGACCTCGCGGACCAGCCACACGTTCAGTGGGGTGGTCAGCGCGTCGGTGAGGGGACTCGGCGGACCGCTGCCCAGCACGGCGAGGACACGATCCCATGCCGGCCCGGGGTTGGGGGGTAGGCAGGCTCTGAGGTACGCGGCGGCGTCGGTAGGGGCGAGCGGTTCGGGTTCGATGACCGCCGCCGCGCGCAGCACGTGCCCGCCGGTGGTGACCGCCGCCTCGTACTCGGTGGTGCGGCTGGTCAGGATCAGCCCGTCTCCCTCTCCCAGGGAGGCATTGAGCCTGGATGACCGCCGCACGCGCCGGATCAGGCAGCTCGTCGAGGCCGTCGAGAACTGGCAGCACATGGTGCGCGGAGACCAACATCGCGGCTGCGTCGGGGCCGAGGGCCCGTAGCGGCGGGTAGTCCTCGGCAAGTCGTACGGCCAGCCAGTCCGCTAACCGCGGATGCACCCGCGTGTCCCAGCCGGCCACCGATAACAGCACCGGGACCGGTTCGTCGGGGTGACGCGTCTTCGGATTGACCAACTCCAGCACCAGTTGGACGGCCAGGGTGGTCTTGCCCGTACCCGCACCACCCAGGATCACCAACCTGCGCTGGCGTAGCGCACGGAACCGCCCGGCCAACACCGGTGCCTGGTCAGCGCGCCCGGTGAACGCCAACACCCCGGAGGCGACCAGCCGAGGGTGGTCCATCACCGCCCGGTCGGTCAGCCGCCACCGCACCGGCATCGGTTCGGGATCCCCCAACGACCGGAGCGCGGCTTCCTCGGTCCACTGCCTGAACACCAACCCGGCCAGCACGTCTGCGGCCACGCGCACCCGCGGGGTCGACGGCACCACCACGGTGGGGCGCCCCCACCTCCACAGTTGCACCGCGATCGGCGGCACCACCAGCACGACACCGATCAACTGGGCCACGCTCGCCGCTGTGGGAAGGTTCCACACCAGCGGCACCACCACCACCGACACCACACCGGCGGTGAGAACCAAAAGGCCACCCACAACCAGTGCGGCGCGCCAACCCCGACCCCCCTGTGCGGCGATACCGACGATCCTGCCGGACGCGTGCGCGCCCTGGGTTCGGGTGGGGAATGTCTGAGGATCGGGGTAACTGAGTAACTGTCTGACAGGCTCCAGCCGGTTGGCTGGGTCCGGAAGGACACTGCACGATGAGCAAGATCAGTGATCAGCCGCACCGGGCGGCTGTCCGGCCCGACCGCCGCCCGAGCCATCCCCGTACGGAGCGCCGGTGAGCGCCGCACGCGGCGGCCGCGCCGCTGCTGCGATCAACTGCTGACACCCGACGTGCCGCTGCGCTGTCGAGGCACGGCCAGCAAGATCGAACACTAAGGTGCAAAGGTAGGTTTGGCGCGCCTTTGTCCATGGTCGACTGTGGCGAGCCGGACCCCTCGGTCAATACGGCGAACATGGGGCGGGGCGTGGTCATGAAATCACCTGATCAGGCGGTCGACCGCGCCGCGCGGCTGTACCGCTTCCTGGCAGAAACACAGAAGCTGTGGACACCGACCGTCGCCGACCTGGGTCGCTACCACCGGGTGTTATGGCTCGGCACTCTGCCCACCGACGCGACGGTGACCAACGCCGCGTACGGGGCGGCTGAGGACGATTCCTGGTTGGTGATGGACCGAGTCGAACACACACCCGCTCCTGTACCCCCGGAGGGTCTCGCGCGCTGGCTGGCCCTTGATGATCTGGAGGACTGGCGGGGCGCTCCACCGCCGCTGCTCGACGAGGACACGACCGGCCCAGCGTGGGTGCACCGCCGGTACGACATGTGGTGCGCGGACTGGACCTCGTGGGCGGACGAACAGCGTTCTCGCGCCGCGGCCGTCGCCGCCTACCGGGGGC
>DATCXL010000228.1:0-2755 GCA_036565825.1 Mycobacteriales bacterium | reverse complement strand
GCGAATCCGGCTGCACCTGCGCGCACTGCGAGCCGCGCCACCGGCCGCACCCAGCCGGTTCGACCGGCTGGCCGAATCCACCAGCTTCGAGGTCGACGGCACGCCCGAGCAGGTGGCCACCAGGATGCGGGCCGTGCTGCGCCGCGGCCGCTGGCGGGTGGTCGGTCGCGCCGGGTCGGACACCACCACGCTGTCGGCGGAGAAGGGGTACCTGCGGGAGACCGGTAACCTGCTCTTCCACGTGGCGCTGGCCGTGCTGCTGCTCGGGGTCGCCACCGGCAAGCTGTGGGGCTACCAGGGCACGGTGCTGGTCGAGGAGGGCAGGGGCTTCTGCAACGCCGTGCAGCAGTACGACGCGTTCCGGCCCGGCCGCGAGGTGAAGGGTGACGCGCTGGCTCCGTTCTGCGTGACGATGGACCGGTTCAGCGCCACCTACTCGGAGAACGGCACACCCACCCTGTATCGGGCCGACATCCGTTACTCGGATGGCGTCGACGGCCCGGAGCAGAAGTTCCGGCTCGAGGTCAACTCGCCGCTGCGGATCGAGGGCGCGCGGCTGTACCTGATCAACCACGGTTTCTCACCCAGGTTCACCGTGCGCACCCCCTCCGGGCAGGTCTTCGACGGGGTGACCTCCCCGTTCGTGCCGCAGGACGGGAACCTGACCTCCGAGGGTGTGCTCAAACTGCCCGACGCGAAACCCGAGCAACTGGCCGTGGACGGACTGTTCGCACCCACCGCGGTCGACACCGGTGACGGGGTGATCACGTCGGGTTCGGCCCAGCCACTCAACCCGATGGTGGCGATCTTCCTGTACCGGGGGAACCTCGGCCTGGACAGCGGCAAACCCCAGTCGGTGTACTCGCTGGACCAGCAGCAGATCGAACGTGGCGTGTTGACCCGGGTCGGCGCGAAGAACCTGAGCCCCGGACAGAGCCTCACCCTCGCCGACGGCACCTCGGTGCGCTTCGACGGGTACATCCAGTGGGCCAGCCTCCAGGTTTCCCGGGACCCTGGCCAGCAGGTGGTGCTGGTCGCCGCCGGGCTGATGGTGCTCGGCCTGATCCTGTCGTTGCGGGTACGTCGCCGGCGGTTGTGGCTGCGACTCACCCCAGCCGGAGATGCCGGGAATGCGGGCCGTACGGTGGTGCACGCCGGAGGTCTGGCCAGGACCGACTCGGGAGTGTTCACCTCGGAGTTCGCGCGCCTGGTCGAGCGGTTGCGAGGCGACCCGGGCGCGACACCGATCGGGTCGGACAGCGGCGCGGTGGGATCACCAGACAGCGCACAACGAAAGGACCGGCCATGACTGTCAATGCCGGGCTGGCGCACCTGTCGGACGGGTTGTTCGCCGGAGCGACAGCCGTGTACGCGGCGGCGCTGATCGCGTTCTGCGCCGAGTGGGCGTTCGGATGGCGGACGCGGGCCGAGACCGACGCCACAGGTGCCACCGACGCCGTCGATGCCCTCGGGCAGGCCACCCAGGCCACGGCCAGGGTGCTGACCGGGGTTGGTGTGCGGTCCGGGTCAGTGGTCGGCGGCACCGGCAGTGCTGGCAGTGCTGATGGTGCGAACGCGCCGGCCGGACCCACAAACCCGGCGGCACTGTCCGGACTGGGGCGGTTCATGGAGTCGGGCCGGTTCGGCGCCTGGTGCGGTCGGGCGGCCCTCGGGCTCGTCGCGGTCGGCGTGGCGCTGCACGTGGCATCCGTGCTGCCCCGCGGACTGTCTGTGCACCGCCTGCCTTGGGGAAACATGTACGAGTTCTCCTCGGCGATGGGCCTGGCCGCGGTGGGCACGCTGCTGGTACTGATGGTGCGGATACCGCAGTCCCGGCGACTCGGGCTGTTCGTGCTCTTCCCGATCGTGGTGCTGATGTTCCTGGCCGGCACCGTGCTGTACACCCAGGCCGGCCCGGTGGTGGCCGCCCTGCACTCCTACTGGCTGGCCATCCACGTCACGTCGGCGATCGCCTCCACCGGCATCTTCATGCTCAGTTGCGTGGCCAGCGTGCTGTACCTGGTCCGGCGGCGGTACGACCGACTGGTCGACGCCGGCACGCCGGTGCGTCGGTTCCCCACCACGATGGGCGGGCGACTGCCCTCGGCAGACACGCTGGACACACTGGCCTACCGCACCATCGCCTTCGGCTTTCCGATCTGGACCTTCAGCATCATCTGCGGCGCGATCTGGGCCGAGGCTGCCTGGGGCCGGTACTGGGGTTGGGATCCCAAGGAGACCTGGGCGTTCATCGCCTGGGTCATCTACGCCGGTTACCTGCACGCCCGGGCCACCGCCGGATGGAAGGGCAGCAGAGCCGCCAGCATCAACCTGCTCGGGTTCGCCGCCATGATTTTCAACTTCTTTGTGGTCAACGTGGTGGTTTCCGGCCTGCACTCCTACGCCGGGTTGTAGATGAGTGAGCTCTGCCCCTCGCCCCGGCGGAGCCCCGACTGAGGGGTCGCGCGTTCGAGGGCCGGCGTGCCGTGCTGTGGGGGACCTTCGCTCGGCTCCACCCCCTCAACACTGCCGCCCACAGCGCTGACGGGGAGCATCCTGGGATCAGCCGTCTGGTTGCACACCCGGTCCCCGGACACCCGGTCCCGGGCAGCCGGCCCGGGCGGCTCGACGTGCCCGGTCAGGCACACCGCGTGTGGTCCGGCCTCCAGACGTTCTACGCTCCGTGCGTAGACGCAGTCGGGTGGCTGCGTGTCGGGGGCGGTTCGTGGTACCTGGTCCGGGTCACGTACGCCGT
>DATCXL010000225.1:0-2042 GCA_036565825.1 Mycobacteriales bacterium | reverse complement strand
CGGTCCGGGCCGTCCGATCCCGCGCGGGCAGAAGCCTCCCGGGCGATGGTCAGCCGTTCGGTGACCAGCCCGGCCGCGACCTGGCGGCGTACCACCGTGTCCAGATCGGTCCGCGGTCGGAATCCGAGCAACTGTTCGTGTCGGCAGGTGTCTGCCTGGGTCACGACCGGTTCGTCCGGCCGGGCCGGCAGGATCTCCAACTCGGGTGGCGCGCCGACCGCCTGACACACCGCGGTGACCACGTCGGCCAGGGTGCGCGGCGCACCGGAGCCGATGTTGAGCAGCCCCACCACGCCCCGCTCGGTGATGGCGCGAAGGGACCGGACCACGTCACGCACGTCGGTGACGTCCCGGCTGTGCCATGGCGAACCGAACACCCGGACGGGAGCACCGGTGCGGACCGCCTCGATCCAACGGGCGATCGCCATGTCCGGACGCTGTCCCTCCCCGGCCACGGTGAAGGGCCGGGCCACGGCCACCGTCCCGCCGGCGGCGAACCGCTCGGCACACAGCCGTTCCACCTCGACCTTGCTTCGGGCGTGGCCGTCGAGTGGCCGCACCTGGTCCTCCTCACGGGACGCGTGGTCGGTGTAGCCGCCGTACACCGCTGCCGAACTGGTCACCACCAGCGGAGTCGACGGCGGAACCATCGCGAGTACCACCCGGGTCGCCAACACGTTGTCCCGGTACCGGTGGTACTCGGCCCGGGGACCTGCGGGCCGGATGCCGGGCGAGCCAGCCAGGTGGTACACGACGTCGGCCGCCCGCAGTGCGTCGTCCACGGTGGGATCGCGATCGAGCAGGTCGGCACGCAGCACGGTCACGCCGGGAGGACATACCGGTATCGGTCGGCGGTCCACCGCCACGACGCGTTCACCGTCGGCGGCCAGCGCCGAGATGAGCATCCCGCCAATGAACCCGGCGGCCCCCGTAACCACGACCGGCATGACGTGTTCTCCCTCTGTTCAGACTTGTTGGGTGAGTCAGTGTTACCTAACGGTCACACCGGGGCCGGGTTACACACGGACTGTCGGTAACCCGCTTGTTCGGCGGCCAGCAACACCCGGTCACGTCCGACCACGAACCCAGCCACACCAGGAACATGAGGCCGCGTCAGGCCGCGCTGGATCGCGTCGGGCCAGGTCCGGCCGCATCTGGTGACCGGTCGGGTGACCTCCTGACGTGGACCGGTCCGGTCAGCGGTGAGACTGTCCGGGCAGGTTGAGGGTGTCCGCCGCATCGAAGCCCATCGCCAGCGCGTGGTCGGTGTCACCGTGCGCGAAGGTGCCCAGCCGGCCGAGCGTGGTGACCCGCCGCAGGCCGCCAGCCCAGTGGTCCAGTCCGGCCAGGTGGTGCCGGTACCCCCGTTCGAACACCGGGTAGACCTGCCGCAGTCGACGCACCGCGACCTCGCCGACCCGCGGGATGGGCAGCCCGTGGTGGGCCAGCCCGTCGATCACCATGTCGGCCAGTTCGGTGTCGGCGGCACGCCACACCGCGTCCCCGCTGTCGCACGGCAACTCCGCGCAGAGCACGCTGCGGTCGGCCGGGTCGTCCCCGCTGGCGCGGTAGTTCGTCGGCTCGCTGATCCGGCTCACCGGGGTGTCCGGCCCGGGCAGGTAGTGCGCGTCGAAGTCGGTCCACCGGCCACCCTGGTGCACCAGGTACACCAGAACCATGGCGCGGAACGGAAGCTCACCCGCGGCGGCGAGCACCGCGGTCGGCGGCGTCGGCGTGCTCACCCGGGCCAACACCGGCAACGGAATGGTGGAGAAGACGTGGCCGGCCTCCACCAGCGAACCGTCCGCGATACCCACCAGCGGATCCGGCCCGTCCAGCCGTATCGCGGTGACCTCGGTGCGGGTGCGGATCGCCACTCCGGCCTCGACGGCGTTCTGGACCAGCGCGTCCACCAGTTGCCCGAATCCGCGGCGGGGGTAGTAGAACGCCCGATCCCGCCCGTCCCGCCCGCTGTGCAGCGTCTTCGCGGCGATCCGCCAGAGGTTTGCGCCGGTGACCCGGCGACAGGCCTGCTCGGCGTC
>DATCXL010000212.1:0-2664 GCA_036565825.1 Mycobacteriales bacterium | reverse complement strand
CAACAGCGACCGCATCGCCGCCGACATCAAGCTTGCGCACGTTCATTATGGGCGGTGGCAAGTCCGACCCTGGCCTCGTAGGTCCGCCAGTTCAAGCAGTAGGCGATCGTCGACCGCAAGACCGACTGTATGGCCGTCGTCGGCGGCGCCCACGAAGACCACGCCGGTTGTCCGATGATCCGGCAGATCATTAGAAAAGGCACAAATGGCTTGACAAATTCGATCCTTGACATCGCCGCTCTTCAACGACTCCTTACCCTCGACCTGGTCGGTCTCCAGATCTGCGAGGAGTCGCCGCAGTTCCTCGGTCGTCTTGGCCACGCCGGAATCCTAACCGGTTCAGGCACCCACCGTTCGGATCGGTTCACGGCGGTCTCGAACTCGATCAGGATTTCTACGACCTCACCGCGACGCGGCAAGAACGCGGTGCCGGGCGAGCAGCGGTGGAACGGCGGCCAGCACACCGACCACGACGGCGGCGGCGCCCCAGGCCGGGCCGGACAGGGACGTGAGGCCCAGGGCGTGGTCCACGGACCAACCACCGGGCCCTGTGAATCCGAGCACCACGCCCATACCCGCATACAGCACCGGCACCTCGCACCCACCCTGGTGGGCCCACAGGCCCCTGGCCGCACTCGGCGCCGCCGCGACGATCATGGTGCCGATGATGACCGCCGCGCCGCCCGGGGTGAGCAGGCCGAGCACGACCGAACCGGCTCCGAGCAGTTCACACATCCCGGCCAGGACGACCAGTCGTGGGCCCGGCCGGAACCCCCAACGCTCGAATCCGGCTGCCGTGTTGACCAGCCCGGCACCGCCGAACCAACCGAGAAGCTTCTGCGCCGCGTGCCCGCACAACATGGCGGCCAACAGCAGGCGCAGTATCAGTAACCCGAAACTCATCGGCACACCCCCGGTGTGATGATCATCGGCCCCGTTCCGGCGCTTCCGGACGAGGGTCCGCAGGCGGGAAATTGTGGGCGCCGACAGGGGGCCACACAAGGGCCCACCTCCCCTGGGTCGCCCCGAATTGAGCCGAATTCGATGCCGGGTCGAGGTGGGCGGGCGGAACGGACCGCCGTCCGAACCGATTAACCTGCTCGCATGCGTCGAGACGGCAACCCCGACTTCATCGAGGCCCTCGCCCGGGGTCTGGACGTACTGCGGTGCTTCGGGCCGGGGTCCGCGACGATGTCGCTGTCCGAGGTCGCCGCCGCGGCCGGGTTGGCCCGTCCCACCGCGCGGCGCATCCTGATCACCCTCGAACAACTCGGTTACGTGCGGTCAACCGACACCGGCTTCACGCTCACTCCGCGGGTGCTCGAACTCGGGATGGCCTACATCGGTTCGATCGGTCTGTGGGAGTTGGCCAGACCGCATCTGCGGGGGCTGGTGGACCAGACCCACGAGTCCTGCTCTGTGGCGCAACTCGACGGGTCCGACATCGTCTACGTGGCCCGGGTCGCGATGCCCAAACTGGTCACCCTGGCGGTGACCATCGGCACCCGGTTCCCGGCCGTACAGACCTCGCTCGGCAAGGTGCTGCTGGCCGCGTTGCCGCCGGCCGAGCTCGACCGGGTGCTGGCTGAGCCGAGCCGGTCGGGGATCGTCCCGCTGTGGCAACCCGACCGTGACGAGATCGACGCCGAACTGCGGGACGTACGCGCGAGGGGTTGGGCCGTCACCGACCAACAGCTCGCACCCGGTATCCGTTCGGTCGCCGCACCTATCCGCGACGGTGCCGGCCAGGTCGTCGCGGCGGTGAATGTCAACACCCACGCGGCCGAGACCTCGGTGGACACCCTGGTCACCACCTACCTGCCGTTGCTGCTGCCGACGGCCAGCGCCATCGGCGCCGACTGGGACGCCTACAACGCCCGTCCGATCGAGGTCATGACGGTGACCAACCATCAGTAGAGCGTGCGACATCGCCGCGGCCGGACAGCCGAAGTCGTCAGAAACGGTGGCGAGCAGGCCACAGGCTTCCGGCTGCACGGTCCAACGGCGTACCTACACGGCGTACCTACACGGCCCCAGGGTCCGGGCGAGACAGAACCCGCCCCTCGCGAACGCCAACCTGTTCACTCCACTCACCCACGCCGGGCAGGATAGGCAGACCTTCGTCGACGTCAGGAGGGCCAAACCCGTGGGACGACCCGGACCAGGGTTGACCGCCGAGATGGTGGTGGACGCCGCCGTGTCGTTCTCACCCGTGGTGTCACCGGACGGTCGTTGGATCTGTCACGCCGTCACCACGATTGGCCGGAGGGAAGGGCACCCAGTCAGCGCGCTGTGGGTCGCCGCCACCGACGGCAGCTCACCCGTGGCCCGATACCGGACCGGGTCAGAAATGGCGAGGCGTCGATCAGCGTGCCGCCAAAAGCCTCGCGCCACCACGTGAAGATCATCGCGGTGAGGGGGCCTCGGTGCGCTGGTAACGGAGGAGCACGACCTCGTTGCCGAAGGTCCGGGTCTCGGCAAGCCGCAGACCTGTCCTGGTATCCGATGACTGGAACAGGGGCTTGCCCCGTCCGATGAGGACCGGATGGACGTAGATGCGGTACTCGTCGATCAGATCGAGCCGCCTGAAGGTCGCGGCGAGGTCGGCACCACCGAGCGCCAGATCTCCGCCCGGCTGCGCCTTGAGCGCCATGATGTCCTCGA
>DATCXL010000203.1:0-3642 GCA_036565825.1 Mycobacteriales bacterium | reverse complement strand
GTGGCGGGGCGGCGAGCCGGTGGGCTAGACGGTTGGTTCCAGGATGTCTGCCGATTGTCCCCGTGGGCCGGGTTTTGAGGGGGGTGTGGGGTGGAGCGAAGCTCCCCCCACAGAAGGCAACACAGCACCATGCCCCCTTCGGGGGGACCCCGGAGCCGGGGCTCCGCCCCGGCGAGGGCCTGGAGTCAACCATTTGGAGGAGGCAAGGATGTCTTCGCGGGATGTGCTGTGTGACGGGCAGCCGCTGACCGTAGCCGAGGTGGTGGCGGTGGCACGCCGGGATGTGCCGGTGCGGGTCGGGCCGTCGGCACGCTCGGCGATGGCTGCCAGCCGCAAGCTTGTCGAGGAACTCGCCGCGTCACCGCGCCCGGCCTACGGGGTGTCCACCGGGTTCGGCGCGCTGGCCACCCGACACATTCCGCGTGAACTTCGGGCCACCCTGCAACGTTCGCTGGTTCGCTCGCATGCCTCGGGCATGGGTGACCGGGTGGAACGCGAGGTGGTGCGGGCGATGATGCTGCTGCGGCTGCGCACCCTGACCACCGGCCGGACCGGGGTGCGGCCGGTGGTGGCCGACACCCTCGCCGCGCTGCTCAACGCCGGCATCACCCCGGTGGTGCACGAGCACGGTTCGCTGGGATGTTCCGGGGACCTTGCCCCGCTCGCGCACGTCGCCCTGGTGCTGATGGGCGAGGGTGAGGCGGCTGGGCCCGACGGCGTGGTCCGCCCGGTTCCCGAACTGCTCGCCGCCCACGGCATCGAACCGGTCACGCTGGCCGAGAAGGAGGGGTTGGCGCTGATCAACGGCACCGACGGCATGCTCGGCATGCTGTGCCTGGCCATCACCGACCTGTCCCGACTGTTGTGCACCGTGGACGTGACCGCCGCGATGAGCGTGGAGGCGCTGCTGGGCACCGACCGGGTGTTCGCCCCGGAACTGCACACCATCCGGCCGCATCCGGGCCAGGCGGCCAGCGCGGCGAACATGCTGCGGGTACTGGCCGGCTCGCCGATCGTTGCCTCGCACCGTAACGGGGACAGTCGGGTGCAGGACGCGTACTCGCTGCGCTGCGCCCCGCAGGTCACCGGTGCCGCCCGGGACACCCTGGAGTTCGCCCGGACCGTGGCGCAGCGCGAACTGGCCTCGGCGATCGACAACCCGGTGGTGTGTGACGACGGTCGGGTCGAGTCGAACGGTAACTTCCACGGTGCCCCGCTGGCCTACGTGTTGGACTACCTGGCCATCGTGGTCGCCGACGTCGGGTCGATGGCCGAACGGCGTACCGACCGGATGTGCGACGTGGCCCGATCCCAGGGACTGCCGCCGTTCCTGGCCGCCGATCCGGGGGTCGACTCGGGCATGATGCTGGCCCACTACACCCAGGCGGCGATGGTCGCGGAGAACCGCCGGCTGGCCACGCCGGCCAGTGTGGACTCGATTCCGACCTCGGCGATGCAGGAGGACCACGTGTCCATGGGCTGGGGCGCGGCCCGCAAGCTGCGCAGGGCCCTGGACAACCTGGCCGGAATTCTGGCGGTGGAACTGACCGTGGCCGGCCGGGCGCTCGAACTTCGCGCGCCGCTTCGCCCCGGGCCGGCCACCGCCGCGGCGCTGTCCGCCCTGCGTACGGCGGTGCCGGGCCCCGGGCCGGACCGGTTCGTCGCCCCGGAACTGGCCGCTGCCGCCGACCTCGTCCGGTCCGGCACCGTCCTCGGCGCCGTGGACGCCGTCACCGGCCCCCTGCACTGACCGGTTCACCGCCTCCCAGGTCCTGCCCCACGTTGTCCCCATCCCGCGTTGTGTGAGGTTGCGTCTGTGCCGCGGACAGAGCTCGGGATGCCCCGGGCGTGGTGTCAGGCGTTACTGGCAGCGTGCGATGCTGGGGACATGGCCGAGAGCGGCGAGGCTGGGCAGGGCCGGGTGCGGGTCGAGCTGGGCGGGGTTTCCGAGACGCTGCTGTGGACGCTGTACCACCGGGCGACCGAGGCGCGCCGGCCGGACGGGGTGCTGCGCGATCCGCTGGCGGTCGGACTGCTCGGCCGGATCGACTACCCGTTCGAGCAGCGGTTCGGCCCAGCCGGGTCACTGCTGACCCAGATCCAGGGACTGCGGGTGCGCTGCTTCGACCGGGAGGTGGACCGGTTCCTCGTCGAACACCCCGACGGCACCGTGGTCGCCCTCGGTGAGGGGCTGGAAACCCAGTTCTGGCGGGTGGACAACGGCCGGGTGCACTGGCTCACCGTGGACCTGCCCGAGGTGACCGCGCTGCGCGACCGCCTACTGCCCGACTCGCCACGGCTGTCCACACTGGCCTGTTCGGCCACGGACGAACGTTGGCTGGACGAGGTGGATCCGACCCGGGGCGTGCTGGTGGTGGCACAGGGGCTGTTCATGTACCTACGGCCAGACCAGGTGCACCGGTTGATCGCGGTCTGCGCCGGGCGGTTCCCCGGCGGGGCACTGGTCTTCGACGCGGTGCCGCACTGGTTCGCCAACACCGCCACCCGCGGACGGATGAGGACCCCGACCGGCTACCAGGCCCCGCCGATGCCCTGGGGCCTGGACGTGCCCGAACAGTCGGGCCTGCGCGACCTGCACCCGAACATCGTCGGGGTGCGTGACCTGTTGCCGCCGCCCGGACGTCACCTGGTGGGTCGGATACTGCCCCAGATGAACCGGTTCCCGTTGTTGCGGAACCGGCGCCCGTCCGTCGTGCTGCTCAGCTTCGGAACCGAACTCAGTGGTTGAGCCGCCGGAACTGGAAGCCGGCGTCGACACCCTTGGCGCCGCCCGCGCACACCGCCAGTGATCCACGCCGGTCACCGAACCAGTGCCAGCCTCCGACGTAGGAGTGCCGGTCGGAGCAGATGACATAGGTACGGTAGATCTGCGTACTCGGCCCGTCGCACCACCCGGAGAACGCACCGGTGGCGGCGGCCCGCATCTCGCCATAACAACCACCGTTCGAGCCGGCGGTGGCGGCGTTCGCCGTGGGCGCGGCCAGAGCGGTCAGTGTGGACAGTCCGAACGCGATCAGGAAGGTGGTCGCGAGCTTCCGCATCCCCCGTGGTCCCTTCTGTTCTGTGGCCTGTGATCTCGCCGGTGCTGTGGCCGGCCGTGGCGGAGGCGATGGTATGTGGCCGCCGGCCCGATGCCCGGCCGACCCGCCGATCCTCCAGATCCCGCCGATCCTCCAGATCCTGCCGGTGCCGCCGGTGCCGCCGGTGCCGCCGGTGCCGCCAAACCGCCAGTGCTGCCGATGCCGCCGCACCCTCGGTCCGCCAGACCTTCTCGGGTACCCGCACCCACACACGGTGCTGGACAGGGTCGGGGACCTGGTCAGAACCGACCGGTGCGGGGTGATGGCGGTCACCTTCTTGGCGGTCGGAAACTCTTCCGGGGTGGTGACGGCTGGGTTCAGGATGAACGACGGGATACCACCGAACCCGGCGCCAACGGTGTCGACGGGGATGTTGGGCGTTGTCACGCGGCCCCGGGGGCTGTTTGACCGCTGGTCGGCTCGGTCGTGGAGGGGTGGCGCATGACGGTGTTACCAGTTAGCCCCTGGCTGTGGTTGGCCGCCGTCGCGCCGGTGCTGCTGCTGTTCGTCACCGTGGTGCGCGGACGGGTCTCCACCCGAG
>DATCXL010000199.1:0-7931 GCA_036565825.1 Mycobacteriales bacterium | reverse complement strand
GGCTGCACCCGGTGGGTGGCGAGCCGGTCGACGTGCGGGTACGCGGCCGGGCCGACGCCGCCATGGTCGCGGTGGGTGACGCCGTTGGTGAGGTGGGTGGTGAGGCTGGCGGCGAGGTCGGTGCGGTGCCCGCCTCGGCCCGCTACGACGGCGCCTGGTTGGTGGTCACCCACGACGGTGTCACCCGCCGGTACGCCCACGTCCCCGACGGGGACCTGACCTGGCTGGGTCGAGACGGTCGCGCCTTCGCGGTTCGCGACGAGGTGCGCCAGGGGACCGCCGGGCGCGACGACGGGGCCGTCGCCGGACCGGTCCGCTCACCCATGCCCGGCACGGTGACCATGGTCAAGGTCGTCCGCGGAGACCACGTGGTTGCCGGCCAGCCGCTGCTGGTGGTGGAGGCGATGAAGATGGAACACGTGGTAACCGCGCCGGTCGACGGCGTGGTCGCCGAACTGTCCGTCCACACCGGATCGCAGGTGCGGCTGGACGAACCGCTCGCGGTCGTCACACCCGAGGAGGGATGAGGCTTGACCAGCATCATGCCGGCGCCGTCACGGGTGCCCATGGACGGGTCGCTGACCAACCTGCCCGAGTTGCCCGAGCAGGTCACCATCTGGGAGGTCGGCCCGCGCGACGGGCTGCAGAACGAGTCGACCGTGCTGCCGGTGGCGGTCAGGGCTGCCTTCGTCGCACGGTTGGCCGATGCCGGCCTGCGGGTGATCGAGACGACCAGCTTCGTGCACCCCCGCTGGGTGCCGCAGCTTGCCGACGCCGAGGCATTGATGGACAGCGTGGACCGGGTTGAGGGTGTGCGCTACCCGGTGCTGGTACCCAACGAACGCGGCCTGGACCGGGCGCTGGAGAGTCGGGTCAGCGACGTCGCGGTGTTCGGCAGCGCCACCGAGTCCTTCGCCCGACGTAACCTCAACCGCACCGTCGCCGAGTCGGTGGACATGTTCGCCCCGGTCGTCGCCCGAGCCCTCGACGCCGGGGTGCGGGTACGCGGGTACCTGTCGATGTGCTTCGGCGACCCGTGGGAGGGCCCGGTGCCGATCGGCCAGGTGGTCGACGCCGGTCAGCGGCTACTCGACCTTGGCTGCGCCCAACTGAGCCTCGGCGACACGATCGGGGTGGGCACGCCCGGCCATGTCGCCGCACTGGTGGACGCCTTCGTCCGGGCCGGGGTGGGCGTCGACCGGTTGGCCGTGCACTTCCACGACACCTACGGGCAGGCGTTGGCGAACACGTTGGCCGCACTCGGCCACGGGATCACCACGGTTGACGCATCCGCCGGTGGGCTGGGTGGCTGCCCCTACGCGGAGAGCGCGACCGGAAACCTGGCCACCGAGGACCTGGTCTGGATGCTCGACGGGCTGGGCGTGCACACCGGTGTCGACCTGCTCGAACTGGTACGTACCAGTGTCTGGCTCGCGGAACAACTCGGCCGTCCCAGCCCATCCCGGGTGGTGCAGGCGCTGGCCGGCCGGGTGACCGAAACCACCGAGGGGTGACCATGCTCGACTACCGGCTCGACGAGGAGCACGAGGCGCTGCGCGCGACGGTCGCCCGGTTCGCCCACGAGGTGGTGGCGCCGGTGATCGGCGACTACTACGAGCGGGACGAGTTTCCGTACGACATCGTCCGCCAGATGGGCCGGATGGGGCTGTTCGGCCTGCCGTTCTCGGAGGAGTACGGCGGGATGGGCGGCGACTACTTCGCGCTCTGCCTGGCACTGGAGGAACTGGCCCGGGTGGACTCCTCGGTGGCAATCACCCTGGAGGCTGGTGTGAGCCTGGGAGCCATGCCCGTCTACCGGTTCGGCACCGAGGAGCAGAAGCGCACCCTGTTGCCCCGGCTGACCTCCGGGCAGGCGCTGGGCGCATTCGGGCTCACCGAACCGGGCGGCGGGTCAGACGCCGGATCGACCCGCACCAACGCCCGGATCGAGGACGGCCAGTGGGTGATCAACGGTAGCAAGGCGTTCATCACCAACTCGGGCACCGAGATGACCGACCTGGTCACCGTCACCGCGGTCACCGGCGAACTCCCCGGCGGGCGCAAGGAGATCTCCGCGGTCATCGTGCCGTCGGGTACCCCGGGGTTCACCGTGTCCAAGAAGTACTCCAAGGTCGGCTGGAACGCCTCGGACACCAGGGAACTGTCCTTCGCCGACTGCCGGGTGCCCGAGCAGAACCTGCTCGGCGAGCGTGGACGCGGCTACGCGCAGTTCCTGTCGATCCTGGACGAGGGCCGGATCGCGATCTCCGCGCTGGCGGTCGGCCTGGCCCAGGGTTGCGTGGACGAGTCGGTGCGCTACGCCCGCGAACGGGAGGCCTTCGGCCGGGCCATCGGTCAGTACCAGGCCATCGCGTTCAAGATCGCCGACATGGAGGTGCGGGCGCACACCGCCCGGTTGGCCTACTACCGGGCCGCGGAGAAGATGCTGCGCGGCGAACCGTTCAAGCGTGAGGCCGCGATCGCCAAGCTCTACAGTTCCGAGGCGGCGGTCACCAACGCCCGGGAGGCCACCCAGGTGCACGGTGGCTACGGGTTCATGAACGAGTTCCCGGTTGCCCGGATGTGGCGGGACAGCAAGATCCTTGAGATCGGCGAGGGCACCTCGGAGGTGCAGCGGATGCTGATCGCCCGCGACCTGCTGGGGCTGTGAACCTGTCGGTGTCTTGACAGTCGACCCGCATGGCAGGCGCGTCCTTCGCCGTTTTTCCCGGTCGGGCAGTGGCCTGGCGGCGATGCCGTGTGTAACACTCCGCTTTCGTACCGTGAAGCCTGACATCCTGCCCCGGTTCGCGGACGGCGACGGTCGCGCGGAGGAGCGCCGATGTACGACTCGTTCGCCGTGGCGACGCCGTTGACCGGCCCGCACCCGATGTCCCGCCGCCGGGCGTTGCTGCACTGGATGGGTCGCGCCACCGAGCACGCCCGGGTACTGGTGTTCGCCGACGGTGCCTGTCGGGTGGTCCGGCGGGGCGAGCGGTTACCGTTGCGTGACGCGCTGAACGGCGCGGTTCGTGGGATCTATCACGTCGACGAGGACGGTCACACCACCGACCTGGACTGTGAACTGCCCAGCCGGGACGGCGACCCACCGTTCGAGGCCAGGCTGCGGCTGCTGTGGTGGGTGCACGACGTGGAGCAGGTGGTGCAGACCCGGGTCGGTGAGGTCAGGCAGGCCCTGGAACCCATCCTGGAGGCCTACCTCGGCCGGGTCACCCGCGAACATCGGGTGGCCGGGTTGGCCGCGGCCGAGGACCGGGTCCGCCGGGAACTGGCCGGCGACCTACCGTTGGACATCGGCCTGACCGTCCGGTCGCTGGCGGTGACGCTGCGGGTCGAGCGGGCCCGGGTCGACCAGGCGGTGACACCACCCGACGACCCGTTGGCGCAGGTGCGACGGGACATCCTGCTGGAGCAGGAACGGGGCCGACTGGCGCTGCTGCGGGCGCGCAACGAGGTCGCCGCCTGGCAGGTCCGACTGGCCTTCTACCGGAACGTGGTCGAGTCCGGGCTGCCGGCGCTGCTCGCGTTGCGGCTCATGGTGGACCCCTCCTCGGCGACCGAGGTGGCCGGGTACGTGCTGGCGGGCCGCGACGGCGAGGACCGGCCGTGGCCGGCCTGGCCGGACCCCGACGCGGTGGAAGGCGGTCGGGGTCTCGACGAACGTCTTGATCTCCAGGTCGGCGGAAACCTGCCCGAACCAGGTTGCCCACCCCCACCCGCGTCGCCCCAGGACGGGAACTAGCCGGGGATCGAGAACCCGACCGGCCGGTGGTCTGCCTCGGCGATCTCGACGTAGCCCACCGCCGAGGACGGAACGATCCCCCGCCGCCCCTTGGCGTCGACCAGCACGAGGGTGCCGTCGCGGTCACGCAACGCCGTGGTGACGGCCTGTTCGACCTCGTCCTGGGTCTGGGTGCTGTCCAGCACGATCTCCCGCGGCGTGCGCAGCACACCGATCTTGACCTCCACCGGCGGTTGCCTCCTGTCGTAGACCTGACTGCTGCGAGGCTAACCGAGATCACCGGTCCGGCGCCGTCCGCCCTGAGTGAACACGCGAACGTCCGAAAGTCCAAATGCCCGGGCGTCCGGGTGCCCGGACATCCAGCCCACCGACCGGTCAGCCCTGTAGCGGGAAGCTGGAGATGCCGCGCCACACCAGCACCTCCAGCAGGCGCACCGCCTCGGCCATGGGGACAGCCCGGTCGGTGTCGAGCCAGTACCGCGCCGCCACCTCGGACACGCCGGTCAGCCCCATCGACAGCAACTCCGCCTGCGGGCGGGGCAGCCCGGTGTCGGCCACGATCGTGTCCGCGATCGCCTCCATGCACTGCCGGGAGGTGCGTTCCATCCGCTCCCGCACGGCCGGATCGTTACGCAGGTCCGACTCGAAGACCAGCCGGAACGCCTCACCCTCGCCGTCGACGAAGCCGAAGTACGCGCTGATCGCGTTGTGCACCCGGACCTTGTTGTCGGTGGTCACCGCCATCGCCTCGCGGACCCGTCGCACCAGGCCCTCGGCGTGGGTGTCGAGAAGCGCGAGGTAGAGGTCGAGTTTGCCGGGAAAATGCTGGTAGAGGACTGGTTTGGACACGCCCGCACGCTCGGCGATGTCGTCCATCGCCGCAGCGTGGTAACCGTGCGCGACAAAGACCTGCTGGGCGGCGTTGAGCAACTGCTTACGACGCGCCGGGCGGGGCATCCGGGCGCCCCGCGGGGACGAGGGTGTCTCCGCAGGTGTCATCGACATGCCGCCTCCCACCCCCCGACCTGCCAGCCAGTGGTCCGACCCGGTGTCCGTGCGCCGGGCCCGACACGTTGGTGTGACTCACACACCCACGCCGAAGGCGAACCATACTTGACCCGAGATGGGCGTGCGCTCAGCGCCACTCATCCTCGTCCATGGGCACCTCGAGGTCCTGCTCGGCCGCGTCAGCCGGGTTGACGTCCCAGCGGGTCCGACGCGGCACGGTCACCTGGATCGCCTCGGGTACGACCTCGGCCCGCTGCTCGGCGGCATCCTCGGCGGGAGCCTCCCAGGGGGTCTCGCTCATGACTACCTCCATACGGTTGGGTCATCGGTCCGTGCAGACGACGGTGGGGATGACGGCGGTCGCCATTGTGCCCGGCCGAGCGCGCCGCCGTCGGTCCTGGCACGGCACGTCGCGCTCACTTCTGGCCACCGCGGGAACCAACGGTCCGCGGTGGCATTTCGACCCCGCCGCCCAGTACCCCGGCGAACAGGTCGCCGTGCCGTCGCACCCGTTCCAGCACCTGCGGTGCGGTGTACACCAGCGGGGGGCCGGAGGACACCTCCTCCCAACGCAACGGGGTGGACACGGTGGGGCTGTCCTGGGCGCGTAGCGAGTACGGGGCGATGGTGGTCTTGGCCGCGTTGTTCTGGCTCCAGTCGATGAGTACCCGGCCGGTGCGCAGGCTCTTGGCCATCCGCGACACGACCAGGTCCGGGTGGCCGCGTTCCAACCTGACCGCCAGTTCCCTGGCGTAGGCCGACACCTGCCTTGGGTCGGTCTCGGTCACCGGCGCGTACACCTGCAACCCCTTGCGCCCGCTGGTCTTCGGGTAGCCGGCGAGTCCGTCGGCGTCGAGCCGTTCACGGAGCAGGACGGCCACCTGACAGCACTCGGCCACCGTGGCCGGAGCCCCCGGGTCCAGGTCGAAGACGATCTGCCCGGCGCCGTGCACCGCGCCGTCCGGCCCGACCGTCCACTGCGGCGTGTGTAGCTCGATCGCGGCCAGGTTGGCCACCCACACCAGGGTGGGCAGGTCGTCGCAGACCAGAAAGTCGATCTCGTCCCGACCCTTGGTACTGCCCGGTACCGGCAGCCGCACCGTGCGTACCCAGTCGGGGGCATGCGAGGGCGCGTTCTTCTCGTAGAACGACTGTGACGCCACCCCGTTGGGATACCGCTTGAGGGTCAGCGGCCGACCGGCAAGGTGTGGCAACAGCGCGGCGGAGATCCGGGTGTAGTAGTCGATGACCTCCGCCTTGGTCACTCCGGCCTCGGGATACAACACCTTGTCGAGGTTTGACAGGCGTAGCCGGTGACCCTCCACCTCGACGGTGACCGGCCGGGCCTCAGCCACGCTGTACCTCCCGTGGCTCGGCACCCTCAGACAGACACTGGTAACCGGGGTGACGTACCAGACCCTGCCGGGTCCAACCGGCGAAGGCCACCCGGGCGACCAGTTTCGGTTCGCACCACACCACGTCGTGCCGGTGTTCGGCCGGCACCGGGTCGTCGAACGGTGTCTCGGCCCGGCGCAGCGGTGCCAGTCGCACCAGCAGTTCCCGCAGTGCGTCGGTGTCGAAGCCGACCTCGACCTGGCCGGCGTAACACAGTCGCATCCGGTCGTAGTACCCCAGCAGCAACGCACCGATGCCGCTGGCCCGCTCACCCCGCCCCCACTGCCAGCCGCCGAGGACGAACTCCTGTTCGCGGGTGAACGGGACGTTCACCCATTCGGCGGCACGGATGCCATCCTGGTATGGCGAGTCCAGTCGTTTGGCGACCACCCCGTCCAACCCGAACTGACGGGCCGCGGCCATGGTCGCCTCGCCGTCGTCGAAGGCCGGCGGCACGGTCCAGAACCGACTGTCGAGCTTCAGCCGTTCCAGGGTGGCCCGACGTTCCCGGTACGGGCGGGCGCGCAGGTCCACTCCGTAGAGGCGGACCACGTCGAAGGCCAGGTAGGTGGCCGGGGCCGACCGGTCCTGCAGGGCGTCGACCGACGGGCGGCCGCCGACGAACGACACGATCTCTCCGTCGAGCAGTGCGTCCCGTACCGCCCCGGTGAGCCCGGCCAGCTCCGGGTAGACCGCGGTGAGGTCCTCGCCGAGTTGCCCGGTCACGACCAGGCCGCCGGGTACCTCGGGGCCGACGTCGACCAGGGCGCGAACCCCGCCCCAGTCCAGCTCGTAGGCCCAACCCGGTCCGCTCGGCAGCGGCCCGGTGGTGGCGAGCATGGGTTTCACCTTGCACACCTTCCCTCACCGGCCGTTTCTCACCCGCGATCGGGCCCCGGACACGCTGGCGGCCCGGCCCGGTACACGTCACGCTGGAGGTGACCGGTACGGCCACGGTGGAGGGGGTTCGCGGTGCGCGCTATCTGGAAGGGTGCGATCTCCTTCGGGCTGGTCAACATCCCGGTTCGCCTGTACACGGCCACCGAGGAACGGGGTGTGACATTCCACCAGGTACACCGCACGGATGGCGCCAGGATCCGCTATCGGCGGACCTGCCAGGCCGACGGTACCGAGGTGTCCTACGCCGACATCGCCAAGGGTTACGAACTGCCCACCGGCGAGGTGGTGGTGCTCTCCGACGACGATTTCGCCGAACTGCCGTTGTCCACCAGCAGGTTGGTCGAGGTGCTGGAGTTCGTACCTTTGGAGCAGGTCGACCCCATCTACTTCTCAAAGAGCTACTATCTCGAACCGGACAAGCAGGGCGCAAAGCCGTATGTGCTGCTGCGGGACGCGCTGGAACGTTCCGACATGGTCGCGCTGGTCAAGGTCGCCATCCGTACCCGCGAGGCGCTGGCCACGCTGCGCACCCGTGAGGGGGTGCTGGTGCTGGCCACCATGGTCTGGCCGGACGAGGTACGCAGCCCCGACTTCGCCTTCCTCGACGAGGACATCTCGCCCCGGCCGCAGGAACTGGACATGGCGTCCTCGTTGATCGACAGCATGGCCGGGGACTTCGATCCGTCCGAGTACCACGACCACTACCGACAGGCGCTCCAACAGATGATCGAGGCGAAGATCGCCGGCCGTGAGGTGGTCGAGCCCGAGCGGGAACTCGCCCCGCCCACCGAGCGCGCGGTCGATCTGATGGCGGCGCTGCGGCGCAGCGTCGAGGAGGCCAAGCGTCGCCGCGGTGAGCAGCCAG
>DATCXL010000186.1:0-2111 GCA_036565825.1 Mycobacteriales bacterium | reverse complement strand
GGCCTCGGCGGGCCGGGCGGCCGAGGCCGGTTTCGACGGGGTGGAGATCCACGGCGCCAACGGATACCTGATCGACCAGTTCCTCACCACCTACACCAACGTCCGTGACGACGAGTATGGCGGCACGGCCGAGGGTCGGGTCCGGTTCGCCACCGAGGTGGTGCGGGCGGTGCGGGACGCGACCGCGCCGGACTTCGTGGTCGGCATCCGGTTGTCCCAGACCAAGGTGAACGACCTCGACTACCGGTGGCCGGGTGGCGCGGCCGAGGCGGAGACGATCTTCCGGGCGGTTGCCAAGTCCGGGGTGGACTATCTGCACCTGGCCAGCGAGGGCCGGGACTGGTTGGACACGGCCACACTGGACACCGGCGTCACCAACACCCGGCTGGCCCGGGAGATCACCGGTCTGCCGGTCATCGCCAACGGTGGAATGCACACCGAGGCGCAGGCCCGTTCGGTGTTGACCGAGGGGCACGCGGACCTGGTCGCGCTCGGCCGGGGTGCACTGTCCAACCCGGACTGGCCCATCCTGCTCGCCACCGGAGCGGAGTTCACCCCGTTCGACCACACCATGCTCCGGCCGGATGTCACCCTGACCACCCAGGCCCGATGGGAACGCTCACACGGCCTCCCCAGCCTCCCGGACTGACCTGCCCCGCAGATTGACGTCTTCGCGCGTTGGTGACCCGGTGACGTAGCCTCGGGTCACCAACGCCGTACCCACCGTGACCGGTGAGGACCACGAAGCGGTGCGGCACCGGACCGACGGGCGGCGGAGGTGCCCCGATGGACTCTGGCATTGGTGCGCGGGTACGTGCGTTCAGGCAGTGGCGTCGTCTGTCGCTCCGAGCGTGTGCCGAGTTGGCGGGAATCCCGCACTCAACCCTGTCCGACATCGAACTGGGCAAGTATCCGTTGGATCGGAAGTCCCATATCGACGCGTTGGCGCTGGCGTTGCGGGTTTCGCCCACGGAGTTGGCGGGTCAGCCATATCCGCCCGCGCGGGAAGATCTGCCCCGGATCACCGACTAACCATCGGCCGTCGTGCCTCTGCCGGCGACGCGGGTCAGTACCCGACGGTGAAGCGGGTTCTGCTGTGTGCGGGGCGTTCGGCCTCGTCCAGCAGTGCCACCGCGAGGTCGGCAGTGGAGATGGTCGAGGCTCCCTCGGCGTCGACGACCAGTTCGTCGGTGCCGAGCCGGTACCGTCCGGTACGCGGTCCGGGCAGCAGCAGCGCCGGCGGGCTCAGATAGGCCCACTCCACAGTGGAGTCAGCGCGGCAGACGGCGAGTTGTTGGACGCACGCCAGCGCGATCGGCCGGTGCTCGGCGGGAAGATGGTTCGGGACGTCGAGCACCGTCCCACCGCCCGAGCCGGGCACGGTCAGGGTGGCCGCACCGCCGACCAGCAGCAGTCGAACCCCGGTCTTGGCCAGGCCGGTGAGCAGTGCGGTCGCGGTGGCGACCAGTTGGCCCTCGTTACCCGGCGCCGGTCGGGTCGCACTGATCACCACATCGTGGTCGGTACTCAGCGCGACCACATCCTCGACGCTGCTCGCGTCGCCGATCCGGGGCGTCGCGGCGGGGTGCAGTTCGGGGAAGCGGGTCGCGGCACGCACCACGGCGGTGACCTGGTGACCACGGCGTACCGCCTCGGTCACCACCTCGCCTCCCACGCTCCCGGCTGCTCCGAACACGGTGACACGCATACTTTCGACTCCGATCATGATCAGTGGGTGGATGAGGCGGCAGGAACCGGTGTGGGCGTGCGGGTGCGGTCGGTACCCCTCTTCTGTGCCGCGACCAGGGAGACCAGTACGACGACCGCGCCCAGTGCCTGCGCCGGGGTGAGTTCCTCGTCGACGACGAACCATCCCAGTGCGGTGGCCACCACCGGGCTGAGCAGGACGAGGAAGGTCACGTGGGTCGGCGACAGTGCGTTGATACCCCGGAACCACAACGCGTAGGCGACAGCGCATCCGATGATCGACAGGTAGGCGTAGCCGGCGAGGTTCGTGGCGGTCAGGTGAGCCGGGGGCGGGCCCTCCACGAGCAGGGTGAACGGCAGGAGCAGCAGGCCGCCGGCGACGAGTTGCCACCCGGTGGTTGCCA
>DATCXL010000183.1:0-2477 GCA_036565825.1 Mycobacteriales bacterium | reverse complement strand
TCGATGGCGGGTCGGCTGCAGGCCAGCCCGGGTACCTGCGCGAACCCTTCGGTCTGATGGGCGAACGCCCGCCACGTGTCGAGCACCGTGCCGCGCAGGTCCTGCCCTACCGGCGCGCGCGTCGCGCCCGGCAGTAGCTGGTCACCTCTGGTCTGGGCGAGGTCAACGAACAGGATGTGGCTACTGCTCGCACCGTGAGACAGGACCCACAGGTGCAGGCCGACGTGCAGGGGTGGGGCAAGGCCCGGCGGCAGCGCAACGACAGCTCGCAGCACGCCGGCGCGGATCAGCTCGGCGCGGATGCGGCGGCCGGACGGCCGTTCGGCGACACCGGGCGGCATCAGCAGGACGGCTGTTCCGGCCGGCCCAAGGTGGGCCAGGCAGTGCTGAAGCCAGGCCAGTTCGGACTCGCCACGCGGCGGCAGACCGTACTGCCAGCGCGGGTCGTAGGCCAGTTCATCGTGACCCCAGTCGCGGACCCCGAACGGCGGATTGCACAGGACCCCGTCCACCGACAGCGCCGGAAAGGCGTCCTTCCGCAGGCTGTCCCCGCCCCTGATCTCGGCCTTGGTCTGCGGTACCTCGACAGTCAGGCGAACCGAGGACAAGATCGCCTGGGCTTCGGCGAGGTCCTGCCCGTGGAGGGTTGCGACCCCGGCCTTGGCCGCGGCGACGAGCAGGCCGCCGGTACCACAGGCCGGGTCGAGGATGTCCGTGGGCACGCCGCCGTGTACTGCGACGAGCAGCTCGACCATGAGGTCTGCCAGCAGCGGGGGCGTTCGATAGACCCCACTGACACCCGCGGTGTCCTCGGTCAGATGCTCGGCGAGCACCGCGACCGTTTTGGTGGCTCCCGCGTCGGCGACACACTGCAGCAGGGGCCGCAACAGCGGCGCAGCGGGCACCGCGACCGTCTGCGACCGCGCGACGGGCAGTTCCCCGACTTCCTGCTCGGCCGCGGCCCGTACCCGCCGCCGGAGCTCGCCGTCGGCGAGTTCGGCCAGGCCACGCAACTCCGCCGGGGGGATGCGGGACGCCCAGGGCACGACGGGCAACAGCCGCAGGGCAGGAGAGGGACTTTCACCAGCACGCCCACGCAGCACGGTCCGCAGCTCGTCGACCGGCGAGAGCGCCGGGAGCCGGCCGTGAGATTCCAGCCAGGAGCGTACTGCCGCCAGGTCGTAGGCCGGGCTGCTCTCGGTACCGGCCGTGGGCTCCGGGAAGTCGTCGTGGCGGCGACGCCAGTTGCTGACCGTGGCCCGCGTGACCCCGGCCAGCCGGGAGACCTCGGCGGCCGTCACGTGCACGGCCGGCTTGGACATCGCACACCACCTGTCTGCTGAACGGGTACTTGGGGCTCCCACACTCTACACAACCCTCGAACTCTGTGGAGCTGTTTGACAGTGCTTTCAATGTGTGCTGTTCTATCAATGCTTTCACCGAAAGTACCGCCCTCGACCCGGCCGTACCTATCTGACCTGGCATGGCCACCGATCGTCTACGGGCTTTCCGCCGCCCCATCACCGGGGTTCGACTGTCGGCAGCCCGCCTGCAACGTCTTGGTCACCGCCGCGGCGGCAAGGGCATGGCAGGAGGACTTCGTACTCAATGCCGGTGGATTGTCAGGTCTCTCCCGGTGAGCGACGCGCTCACGCCGTGTGAGCGCGTAAGCGGCAGCGCCGTGCGCGTTGCCCACGGGTCATCAGATCGGCACTGATCCGGTGTGGACAGTGCCATAGCTGTGGGGGACTCACCATCATGCGTCAGCGTGCCATCATCACCGCCGCCGTACTGGCCGCAATCAGCGGCCTGACCGCATGCGGCACCACCACGTCCGGCATCTCCGCCGCCACATCGAGCGCCACGACGGATGCGACCAGCTCGGCCTCGCCGGCGAGCACCGTGCCCGTGCCGGTCGAAACCACGCCGAGCGAGACCGCGGCCACCATGGGGGACACGCTCACTGTCACCATCGACGGATCCGAGGCCGGCGAGATCACCGCCTCGTCGCCGACGGCCACCCAGCGTGCCACCAGCGAGTTCGGTGACCCCCCGGCCCGCGGCTACTACGTCACGATCGTCATCACCGCAAAGGCCGCCACCGCCATCAGCGAACCGTTCAGTGTCAATCCGTTCGACTTCTACGTACGTACCTCCGACGGCACGCACATCGAGTACGGCGACGGGAACGCGATCACAGCCCAACGTGACGACCAACTCAACGCCGTCGACCTCAACGCCGGCGAGAAGGTCAACGGGACGCTGACGCTGGACGTTCCAGCACCGCATGGCACCTTGGTCTACGCCCCGCTCGACCGGGCCGTTGGCTCCTGGTCGTTCTGACGGCCTCGATCAGCGCGGAGCCGCCACCGCGATTGGACCGACCTCCGTCCACCGCTACCGGTGTGAGAGGTGTGAGAGGTGTGAGAGGTGCGACCGGTCGACGGCCAGGTCCGCGGCGGCGGGCGATGATTCCG
>DATCXL010000178.1:0-3000 GCA_036565825.1 Mycobacteriales bacterium | reverse complement strand
TCGACACCGCGGGGATTCACTTCGGCCGCCACATGTTCCTGCTCCGGCAGCCAGGCATCCACGAGGTGCTCATCCCACTGCGCGAGCAAGCCGGAGCCCTGGTCGATGCAGTCGCCGCCCGACTGGCTGCGGCCCGTGAGGACAGGGTCCTTACGTTGAACCTGTGCCAGGTGATCGCGGAGTGGGGCCCGGCGGCTCAGGTCGCTCTGCCCGCCGTCGTGCCGCTACTCGGCCGGGAGGATGTCCTCGCTGCGGCGGCGAGGGCACTCGGCGGTATTGGCCTGGCCGCGGCCTCCTGCGCAGGCCCGCTCCGACGCAGAGCCGGTGAGCCCGAAGCCGCCTGGGCGCTGTGGTGCACCGGGGCCGATCCCGAACTCGGCAAAGACGCGCTGATACGCCACATCTCGGAGGACCCCAGACCCCATCGCGCTGTCCGACTCCTCGCCGACCTCGGCCCACAGGCAGCAGCGTGTACGGACCGCCTGCGACAGATGACCCGCTCCGGCGATGACTGGGCACGCGTCGAAGCGGCCCACACCCTCTGGCGCGTCTCCGGTGACCCGACTGAGCCGGTAGCCGTCCTTACCGAGCTGGCCCGACCACTCGCCGAAGGCCAGTACCTTCCCGTCCGCTTCGCCGCCGTGCGATACCTCGCCGCGATCGGCCTACCCACGAAACTCGGAGCCGACATCGCACGAGCGATCGTCGACAACCCGCGGCGGATAGCAAACTCCGGCGGTTGGCGTGCCTTCACTGAGGATGAGGAACTCCGCGCCGCCGCAACCCGGATGCTCACGCTCGGCAGGTACGGCAGCCAAACCTAGAGCTCCTGACACAACGACTGTCCGGCTCGCGTACCCGCGTCCCTGCGACAACGCTTCGGCTGTGGATGTGGCCATCGCATCGGCCGATGACCCCGACACGCTCAGCATCGGGTCCACCGCCGATGCCCGCCATCTCCGGAGGCGGTCGCCGGGGTACGTAGCCTGTCCAACCACCTGCTCAACATGATCGGCCACCCAGCGACGTCGCCGCCCTGCCCTTGGGGCGGCGACGCGTCAGGCCGTCGGGCCCTGCCATCGTCGGCAGTGGACCGGGCCGCGGCTGGCACCAGGTCAGTTGCCCGGCGCAAGGTGGCGGGCGATGCGTTCCGCGTCACGGGGTGGCGCCTCGCGTGCGGCGGTGTCGATTGCGTGGTCGAGGGCGCCGCCGACCACCTGACGACCGAGGGCACATAGGCGTTCTACGTCGGCGGTGGGGTACCCGCGGTTTTCGAAGTCGCGCCACAACGGCACGCTGGTACCTTCGCGCCGACACCCGGCTCTGAGCCTGTTCCTCACATCTCGGTTGGTGACGGAGGCTGTTCCCGTACTGCGGACAGACCCAACAAACAAGGCCGCCCCGCAGGGGCGGCCTCACAGTACTGCGAAAAAAGACGCGCCCGCCGGCATCCGGCACGCCAAAGGTTCGGGTAAGCCTTCTGTGGTGGGCGATACTGGGATCGAACCAGTGACCTCCTCGGTGTGAACGAGGCGCTCTCCCGCTGAGCTAATCGCCCTGGGGCACTCTGCCTGGTACCGGCCCGCGAGGACCGATACCGGAACCACTTCCGGTGCCGCGGGTGCACACGATACCGCACAGCGTGCACCGATACGCAACGCCGTCGCCCTACCAGGCCCGACCGGAGGGCCAGCTCGGGTCAGAGCCTCAGCGGTATCCACTCGGGCATGCCCAACCAGACCACGTAGGCCAACGCCAGAGCGATCACGACCAGAGCGGTCGCCAACAGGGCCAGCAACCGAAAGAGCGCGGACTGCCTGGACAGCCACTCGGTCCAGCCCCGCACCTTGGCCTTCGCGAAGTTGAGTAGCCGTTTGGCCCAGGCGAACTCGGTGGCCAGGATGCCCAGTCCCACGAAGACCACCAACCAGCCCGGCCCGGGAAACGGCACGAGCAACAGGCCGATGGCGACCACGCCGAGCCCGACGATCGCCACACCCGTCCGATACACCGGATCAAGCACGGAATGTCTCCGCAACCGGTCCCGCCACCCGGTCCGGTCAGTCGAATCGGTCGGGGTCGGATCGCCTGTCCCGCCGCGTGTCCTGTTCGGGTCGCTCAGCGTGCCCTCCGACGTCCTCACCCGCACCCGACCTGGTCCCCCCGATCGTACGTACCGGCCGGGCGGCCCACTGACACGGCTGTCAGTGAACTGCGACATACCAGGCACCGGTCGCCAGCGCCAGAACGAGGAGGATGGCCACGGCCATCCAGGTCATCACCCAGCGCAGTCGCTCCAACGGCACGGTGCCGTCGAGATCAGATCTGGATCGGGGCGATTCACCTGAAGGGGGTTGATTCGCACCTACCGGCTGTCCGGGGCGTCGGGCCAGGAAGCCATCAGACAACCCGTCCGCCATACCGTCTGCCGTGCTGTCGGTCAGACCGTCGGGCTGGCCAACGGACCACCCACTGATCCTGCCCTCGAGGAGCCACGCCAACCGGTGACGCAACTCGGCCGGCGGACCCTCCCCGGGCAACGCGGCCACCAGCATGCCCAGAACCCGCTCGCCGGTCGAGGTCAACGAGCGACATCTGGGACACCCCGGCAGGTGCGCGCCGACCCACTGCTCCTCGTCCGGTTCCAGTGCGTGCAACACCGCACCGGCGGCAAGCCCGGCCTCGGACTCGTGGTCCGCCCCGGCCTCGGCAGCGGCGTCGGTGGGCAGCCCGCCCAACAGCCGTCCCAGCCGGTGCAGCCCGGCGAGCATCCGCACCCGCACGGTTGGCAGCGGCGTGCTGGTGAGCGCAGCCACCTCCCGCTGGGTGTAGCCCCCGAAGAAGGCCAGCGCCAACGCCTCACGGTGTTCGATGGGCAACCCACCGGGCAACTGCCGCAACCGCTCAGCGTCGCGCACCGCCTCGACCCGCCGTCGGCCCAACGCCTTCTCCCGGCGAACCGCCTCCACCGCGTGCCGGTGGGTGGCCGCGAACAGCCAC
>DATCXL010000166.1:0-6007 GCA_036565825.1 Mycobacteriales bacterium | reverse complement strand
GCGGCGCGCAGCCGTTCGGCGCCGCCGGCGGCAACCGGATTCGGGTCGGCCAGCGCGTAGACCACCCTGGCCACACCGGCGGCCAACAACGCCTCGGCGCAGGGACCGGTCCGCCCGGTGTGGGCGCACGGTTCGAGGGTGGTCACCGCGGTACCGCCGGCCGCGCGGGTGCCGGCCTGGGTCAGTGCGACCACCTCGGCGTGTGGACCGCCCGGTGGTTGGGTGTATCCCTCGCCGGCCAGCTCGTTGTGCCGGTCCAGTACCACGCAACCGACCGGGGGGTTGGGGCTGGTCGTACCGGCCGCCAGCCAGGCCAGTTCCAGGGCGCGGCGCATGGCCGTCAGATCTGCGGGATCAGTAGGGCTGACCTGGGCGGTACGGTCGGGCCGACCTGCCTGGTACGCCTGTCCGGCCCCCTCCACCATCACCACCGGGTGCCCTCCCTGGCTCCTGGAGCGCAACCGGGAGGAACTGGCAGGGAACGCCGCGGCGGGCAGACGCGGCACGGCATGACAACGCCGCACCGCGAACACGGTCCGCGACGAAACGCCGACCGGCCCGCGCGCTGCCTCCCATCCGGACTCTCACCGTCGGTCCTGGAATTCGCACCGTGTGGCGTCGAGGACGCCTCACAGGCCCCACAGGGGTCACCAGGTCCACCGCTGACTGGAGGTCAGCGGGTCGCGGACTTTCACCGCCGGTTCGGACTTTCACCGATCCCGGAGCGCGCGTGTGTGCTACTCGCAGTGTGGCACGGGTGGGGGAGACTGGCCACGCCCGGATGGGTTCGGTGCCAGATATCACGTATTCGCCCAGACGAACCTGTCACACCCGGAAGCGGTTGTTCACCACGCCGTGGACGACGGCGGAGACTCGGCCAGTACGGCAGCGCCGGCCCGGGCCCGCAGCCCCTCCACCGCCTGGCCGGGGTCGTCGGCATGGAAGACCGCGGACCCGGCCACGAACGCGTCCGCACCGGCCTGCGCGCAGCGGGCCACGGTGTCCTCGCCGACCCCGCCGTCGACCTGGAGCCACACCGACCGTCCGCGCAGCAGTTCACGCGCCCGGCGAAGCTTGGGCAGCACCATGTCAAGGAACGGTTGACCGCCGAAACCGGGTTCGACGGTCATCACCAACAGCATGTCCACCTCGCCGAGAAGGTCGGCGTAGGGCTCAACCGGCGTGGCCGGGTTCAGGGCCAGACCTGCCCTGGCTCCTGCGGCCCGGATCGCCCGCAGGGTTCGCACCGGGGCGGCGGTCGCCTCGACGTGGATGGTCACCCCGGCCGCGCCTGCCTCGGCGTAGGTGGTGGCCCACCGGTCTGGTTTCTCGATCATGAGATGGCAGTCCAGCGGCAGCGTGGTCGCTGTGAGCAGGCTCCGCACCACCGGCAGTCCGAGCGTGAGGTTCGGGACAAAGTGGTTGTCCATCACGTCGACATGCAACCAGTCGGCATTCGACACCCGCGCGACCTCGTCAGCCAGGTGCGCGAAGTCTGCGGACAGGATGCTCGGGGCGATCACGGTCTGCACGGGTTCGGAGTCTAGATGAGTGAGTGCCGTCCCTCGCCGGGGCGCAGCCCCGGCTCCGGGGCCCTGCTTTAGGGGCCCGTGCCGTGCCATCCCCTGCGGGGGAGGCTCCACTCCACACCACCTCGAAGCGCCCGAGTCGCAACAGGCCACGACACCGAACCACACCGACCAGCACCACCGTCCGCACTCACTTCGGACTCGTTCATCTAGGGTCTGGGTCATGGACACGCCCTCGCTGGATGGACGGTGGTTTCGCACCTCCGACGAGCCACCCGACACCCAACCGGGTACCACGCCCGTCGAGCCGCTGGACCGCACCGTCGTGATCCGTTACAGCGAACAGGACGGTGACGTGTGGGGTGTCTACGTGGGCGGCCGGATCCGCCGTGGGTACCTGGTGGGCAGACGCGACGGGGACCGGATCGACTGCCGCTACGTCGAACTCGACGAGTCCGGAGACACCGCCAGCGGGCACTGTGAATCCACCCTGCGGGTACTCGACGACGGGCGGCTGCGCATGGACGAGACGTGGGACCTGGAGTCCCGGCAGGGCTCGGGCACCCGGGTGCTCGAGGAGATGCCGGACGCCTGACGGCGCACCGGCCCGGCACTCCCGGCTTCAGGGTCGGCGCAGCACCGCGCAGAACATGGCGTCGGTTCCGTGCCGGTGCGGCCAGAGTTGAACCTGCGGCCCGGCTCCCAGATCTGGCATGTCAGGGAAGTACGGACGTGCGTCAAGCTGCTGGGCACCGGTGCGCCGAGCCACCTCGGTCACCACCGCCCTGGTCTCGGCCACGTGCGGGGAGCAGGTCACGTAGCACACCACACCACCTGACCGGACCGCCTCCAGCCCGCTGGTCAGCAGGGCACGCTGCAGGCGGGTCAGCCCCGGCAGGTCGGAGGGCTGCCGACGCCAACGCGCCTCGGGACGGCGGCGCAGCGACCCCAGGCCGGTGCAGGGCGCGTCGACCAGTACCCGGTCGAAGGTGGCCGGCGGCCACACCGGCACCGTGCCGTCGGCGACCACGGTGCACACCGGCATCCCGGCGGTCGCGGACCGCACCATCCCGGCCCGGTGCGCTGACCGCTCCACCGCGAGCACCCGGTTACCACGCTGGCGGGCCAGCGCGCCCAACACCGACGCCTTTCCGCCGGGGCCGGCACACAGATCGAGCCAGCGGTCGTCGCGCCCGTCCAGCGGCACCTCGGTCAGGGCCCGGGCGCAGAGTTGGCTGCCCTCGTCCTGCACGTGCGCATGGCCGTTCCGCACCTCGGCCAGCCTGGCCGGGTCACCTCCGGCCAGCCGCACCGCGTAGGGGGACCACGGGCCCGCGGTGCCGCCACTGGTGGCGACCAACCCGTCCCGGTCCGCCATGCCGGGCAACGCGACCAGATGCACCTCGGGCCGGACCTCGTCGGCGGCCAACGCCCGGGCGGTCTCGGCCAGATCACCGCCCAGCGCGTCCCGAAACGCCGCGACGATCCACTCCGGATGGGCGTAACGCACCGCGAGGTGACCGATCGGATCGGCATCGGGCGACGGGGCGACCCGATGTACCCACCCGTCCCACGCGTCGCCATCCTGCTCGGCCACCCGACGAAGCACCGCGTTGACGAACCGGGACGGCCCGAGGCCCACGGTCTGGCGGGCCAACTCGACGGTGGTGCTCACCGCGGCATGGGCGGGAATCCGGGTGCGCAGCAACTGGTACGCGCCCAGCCGCAACAGATCCAGCGTCTGCGCGTCCACGGTGTCCAGCGGTCGCTGCGCGCAGGTGGCCACGATCCGGTCGAGGGTGCCCTGTGCCCGCAGCGTGCCGTAGGCCAGTTCGGTGGCCAAACCGGCGTCACGTCCGGTGATCCGACGCTCGCGGAGCAGGTTGGGCAGCAGTAGGTTGGCGTACGCCTGACGGTGCGCCACCGCACGCAACACGTCGTAGGCCACCCTGCGTGGTGCGTCGGTTCGGGTACGGCGGCTGTCCTGCCGGTTGCGCGGGAGCGGTGGCATCAGCCGAGCCGCTCGCCGGGCGAGAGGTGCACCCCGCGGGCCCAGTCGATCGCAGGCATCCATCGCTTTCCCGGCGCCTGCACCTCGCCCAGTTCGACCGGCCGGGTGGCCGTGCCCACCAGGACCCGCGAGCGTTCCATCCGCAACTCCCCTGGGCTGAGACTGTCGGTGTGATCGGGCACCGGAGTTACCGGGCCGAGCTTGAGTCGGCTGCCGCGACGGAGCGTGAACGCACCGGGTGTCGGTGTGCAGGCGCGGACCCGCCGATCCACTCCGATTGCCGGAGCGGTCCAGTCGACCCGGGCGTCGGCGGCACCCAGTTTCGGCGCGACCGAGACCCCGTCGGCGGACTGGGGCACCGGTTCGAGCTCTCCGGCCTCGATGCCGTCGAGGGTGGCCACCAGCAGTGCGGCGCCTGCCTGGGACAGCCGGACCAGCAGATCGCCGGAGGTGTCCCGGTGCCGCACCACCTCGGTCACCAGGCCGTACACCGGGCCGGTGTCCAGACCCTCCTCCAACCGGAAGGTGCTCGCACCGGTCAACTCGTCACCGTGCAGCACCGCGTACTGGACCGGAGCGGCCCCCCGCCAGGCGGGCAGCAGAGAGAAGTGCAGATTGACCCACCCGTACCGTGGGATTGCCAACGCGGCCGGCGGGATCAGCGCACCGTAGGCCACCACCGGGCAGCAGTCCGGGCCGATCTCGGCCAGTCGGTGCAGGAACTCCGGGTCTGACGCCCTGACCGGGGTGAGTACCTCGACACCGCGTGCCCGGGCCAACTCCGCCACCGGTGAGGCATTGACCCGCTGGCCCCGGCCGGCGGGCGCGTCTGGTCGGGTGACCACCGCGGCCACCTGGTGGTGTGAGTCGAACAACGCCTCCAACGCCGGGAGGGCGACCTGCGGGGTACCGGCGAAAACTAGCCTCACTGCTGCTTCTCACCCTGCTCAGACGGTCGGACGGGGCCGGTGGTCAGCCGCGGACCAGTCCGGAAGTTCACTGTGTCGGGGTCACAGCGGAGGTTCACCGACGGCGCGGACGCCGTCCATGTGCACCGCCTGTGGCCGACGGTGGTCAGAGTGCCCGCCCGTGGGTCGCGTGCGGGCTGACCCTGATCGTGGGTGCGGGCGCACCGGACCAGTCCGCCTCGCGGATCGCCTTCATCGCCGCCTTCTTCGTCTCCGGGTCAAGCCGGTCGACGAACAGTACGCCGTCGAGGTGGTCGGTCTCGTGTTGCACACAACGTGCCAGGTCGTTACTGCCGGCCACGGTCACCGGATCGCCGTACACGGTGAACCCGGTCGCCACCACGTGGGCGTGCCGCCGACAGTCGAAGGTCAAACCCGGCAGTGACAGGCAACCCTCCGGACCGTCCTGCTCCTCGTCGTTGGGAAAGGACAACCGCGGGTTGATGAGGTAGCCGTGCTCGTCATCGTCGATGTGGTAGGTGAACACCCGCAGTCCGACGCCGATCTGTGGGGCCGCCAGTCCCGCGCCGGGTGCGTCGATCATGGTCTCGAACAGGTCCTTGACCAGCCTGCGCAGTTCCTTGTCGAAGTCGACCACCGGATCCGCCGGCGTGCGCAGGACAGGGTCGCCGAAAAGGCGGATCGGCTGGACGGCCACAGGACGACTCCTCGCGAACACACGACAGTTCCGGTCCCAGTTTACGGCCGCTCCCGGTCACCGCGGACAGCACGATCGCCATCACCGGCAGCACCTTGCGGCCGATCCTCAGCGCGGGGTGACCGGGCCCGACTGGTACGCCCACTCGGCGATGCGACCCTGCTCACACACCGGTCCACCCGTCCAGTCCACGACCAGCGCGGTGGTCTCGTCCGGCGGGATCACCGACAGGAACGACGCCTCCGGTTCGCACTGACCCTGCTCGGGCTCGCTGCCCGACGGCACCGCCCCCCAGTGCAACAGAGTCGAGACACTGTGGCCGGGGGTGACCGTGACCAACGTCGGTGGCTGGGTGGGATCCCGGTACTGCCGGGTGGGCACCGGCCTGCGGTCGGCATCCAGGAGTTGCAGCCCGCCGTATCCGAAGACACGGCACGGATGCGACGTGCCGTTGGTCAGGGCCAGGGTGGCGTACCTGTTGCCGGCGGCGGCACCGTCCAACCGCAGGGTCGCGGTCAGGTCCGAGCTGTGACAGCGTGCCGGCCCGGCGGGCGTGGTCGGGTCGGTGGGCACAACACCGGCGTCGGAGCCGCCGCCGGCCGGTTCCGTCTGGTCGTCACCGGGGTTGGAGATCGAGGTGCTGCCCGGCGCCGAGTCGGTCGCCGACGCCGGGAGGTCGGTGCTGGTCTCAGTGGGATGGGCACAACCCAGCGCGAGCAACGCGACCGCGTGCACCGCGACGACGGCTGCCTTCATGTGTACCTCCGTGCTCGGCCGGACCCCGTCACCGGTATCCGACGTGGCTGGCCGGTCGGGCGTTGACAACAAGATGATCTTGCCG
>DATCXL010000118.1:0-3610 GCA_036565825.1 Mycobacteriales bacterium | reverse complement strand
TGAGGGCCCCGCGATCGGCCGTCGCACGCGGCCGTGCACCCGTCGCGGCAACCGCCAGCCACCGCCCCGGACCTGCTGGTCCGGGGCGGTGGTGCGGGTGGGGTACCCTGGCCGGGTCGCCGGTCCCCCGCCACTCGGCGGGTGCGCGTTCGCGCCCTCAGCGGATCGGCACATCCTCCTGCCACGGAAGGTCCGTGGCCACTTTTAGTCCACAGGAGGGCTGTGACCTGTGCGTCACTACGAACTGATGGTCATCCTCGATCCAGATCTTGAGGAGCGCACCGTCGCACCATCCCTCGACCAGTTCCTCAGCGTCGTCCGACAGGGCGGCGGCAACGTGGAGAAGGTCGACGTGTGGGGCCGGCGGCGTCTGTCCTACGAGATCGAGAAGAAGGTCGAGGGCATCTACGCCATCGTCGACCTGCACGCCGAACCGGGAACCGTCCAGGAACTCGACCGGCAACTCAACCTGAACGAGTCGGTGCTGCGCACCAAGGTGATCCGACCGGAAATCCGGTAGGCAACCCGGCAGCCCAGCCACGGAGTCGTGTCGTACCCGGCACGTACGGTCGTCACGACCCGCGGCACCAGGAGGAGACCAGCACATGGCAGGCGACACGATCATCACGGTCGTCGGCAATCTGACCGCCGACCCAGAGCTACGTTTCACCACCAGCGGCGCCGCGGTAGCCAACTTCACGGTGGCCTCCACTCCACGCGCGTTCGACCGCCAGACCAATGAGTGGAAGGACGGCGAGGCGCTGTTCCTCCGCTGCAGCATCTGGCGGCAGGCGGCTGAGAACGTCGCCGAGACGCTGCAGCGAGGTATGCGGGTAGTCGTGACCGGGCGGCTCAAGCAGCGCTCGTTCGAGACCAAGGAAGGAGAGAAGCGGACCGTCATTGAGTTGGAGGTGGACGAGATCGGCCCATCACTGCGTTACGCAACCGCCAAGGTGAACAAGACCACCCGCGGCAGTGGAGGTGGAGGCTTCGGTGCATCCGGGTCTGGCGGTGGGTACACCACCGCGGACGACCCGTGGGCCGCTGCCCCGCCGGCCGGAAGTGCTGCCGCCCTCACAGACGAGCCTCCCTTCTGATGCGACCTCGACGGAGCAGTTCCATGGCCAAGGCACCTGCGCGCAAGCCTAAGAAAAAGGTGTGCGCGTTCTGTAAGGACAAGGTTGCCTACATCGACTACAAAGACACCGCGCTGCTGCGCAAGTACATCTCCGACCGGGGCAAGATCCGGGCCCGGCGGGTGACCGGTAACTGCAGCCAGCACCAGCGGGATGTTGCCGTCGCGGTGAAGAACAGCCGTGAGATGGCGCTGCTGCCCTACACCAGCACCGCCCGCTAGGAGGACAGAATGAAGCTCATTCTGACCCAGGAGGTCAGCGGCCTCGGCGCTCCCGGCGACATCATCGAGGTCAAGGACGGCTACGGCCGGAACTACCTCGTGCCGCGTGGTCTGGCGATCCGCTGGACCAAGGGTGGCGAGAAGCAGGTCGCCACGATCAGGCGGGCCCGCGAGGTCCGTGACGTTCGCGACCTCGGTCACGCGCAGGAGATCAGGAACCGGCTGGAGTCGCTCCGCGTCCGGCTCGCCGCCAGGGCCGGCAGTGGTGGTCGGTTGTTCGGTTCGATCACCGCGGCCGACGTGACCGACGCGGTGAAGGCGGCCGGCGGTCCGGACGTGGACCGGCGTCGGGTGGAGTTGGTCAACCCGATCAAGGCCACCGGTACACACAAGGTGACCGTGCGGATCCACCCCGAGGTGGTCGCGCACGTGGACGTGGAGGTCGTCGCGTCCTGACGCCCACCGCGTCACGACGCGAACCGATCGCAGCGTCACCCGGAGGCCCGGCGGAAGTTGTTTCCCACCGGGCCTCCGGCATGCTCAGCGGTCGGTGCTCCCGAGAACTGGGCGTGTCGCAGGACGAACTCGACGCGGGTTCGTACGTCGGTACGTGGCAGCGTCACCAGTTCGTATCCGAGTTGGATGTAGGCCCGCACCATCGCGTCGTGGGTACGCACGGCCTCGTCATGGTCCTGCCTGCGTTCCCGGTCGTTCCGGTAGATCTCCGGCCATGGCGGCGCGACGAACACCCGTCGGTGGTACCGGAACGTCTCCGCCGCCGTCATGACGTGCGCGGGCACGGGCCGGCCCAGCAGCAGGTAGGAGCCGACCACGTCGGTCACCCCACGGTCGAAGGACACCACGCCCGGTTCCCGCATCGCCTGGTGGTACGAACGGATCTCCCAGGACAGGATCATCTCGGCATACAGCTCCGGGTCCAGCCAGGGCAGGGCGTGTCCGCCGATCGCCGACTGGTGCTGGATGATCGTCCGTCCGGCCTCCCCGACGACCGGGTGGCCGGCGTCGCACAGCGCGTCGATCAGCGTGCTCTTGCCGGACCCCGGCCCGCCGGTGATGACGACGAACCGCTGGGCTGGCGACCGGCCGTGTTCGCTGTTGGCCTGTGTGGCGGTCACCTCAGGCGAGTACTCGGTTGCCTGGGCCACCGGGGCGGTCGGGTAGGTCGAACTGGTGCAGGACCTCGCGCCACTCGCGGACCGGGGCGGAGGTGTCGGCGCCGAGCATCCGGTCGAACTCGGCGGCCCGGACCAGCACGATCGAGGCCGGGTGGGAGTCCCGGTCGGTCAACGCCTCGGTGGCGATCCGGCGTGCCTCGGGCACCTCGCCCGCCCGGGCGTGCACGATGGCCTTGTTCAGCCGGATCATCGCCGGCTCGGAGGAGTAGATGCCGGGTTCGTAAAGGGCAAGCGCCCGGTCGGCCGCCTCCAGCGCGACCCTGGTGTCGCCGAGTTGGAGAAAGCCGGTTGATTCGTAGAACGCCAGCCTTCTGGGGTGGAAGGTGAAGTTGGTCGGGGTCTCCGGCTCCGGCGGGGTGACGTCCAGGGCTTGGTGGGACCGGTTGGCCGCGTGCCGGAACGCGATGTTCTCGCCCAGCGTGGCGTGCGCCCGAGCTTTGGCCGCCCACAGCGCCGCCACCCCCCGGCGAGGGCGCTGGCGGGACCCCATCCAACCGTGGGTCGACCAGGGCCAGCACTCCGCGCGGGTCGCCGGAGTAGGCCGGAACGTTGGACTGCTTGGCCAGGCAGACGTCGGCGAGGCACTGGTCACCGATGTCGAGGGCGGCCCGGTGGCCGATGGCGAACCAGTGCCTGGCCAGGCTGAACTTTCGGTCGTCGAAGAGGATCTCTCCCACGATCGAGGCCAGCCTGCCGCCGGTCCGGACCAGTCGGACCCGGTCGGCGGTCCGCTGCGGTTGGCGGATGAGTGTGCGCACGCTGGCGAAGGTGGTCAGTGACTCCTCCAACAGGGCCTGCGCAGGTTCCTTCATGATGCGCCAGCCCAGGTTGTCGGTGGTGTGTTCCAGTAGTGCCAGTCGGCCCTCGCCGACCGAGCCGGTGTCCAGTGCGGCGTGCATCTGGTCTGGTTCGCTGGTCACCTGGTGCATGACCAGGCCGGCCATCGCGGCGCCGCCGGCCCGGAACGCGTCTCTGCGGTTCGTGGCCGCCTCCTCGTCTCGGCCGCGCCCGGTCGGCGCGGGTTCCACCGGTGTGGCCCGGTCCGGTCTGGGCGGGC
>DATCXL010000111.1:0-2041 GCA_036565825.1 Mycobacteriales bacterium | reverse complement strand
CGCGCTGGCACTCGACCGGAACGAGATCGTGCAGGCCACCGTCGGCCAGTTCGACAACCGGGCCAAGGTCCTCAACAACCGGTTCTACGTGAACAACCAGCCGGACTACAAGGACAACGCGCCGGCCGAGTACAACACCCGCAACGTGGCCAAGGCCAAGCAGCTCATCGAGTCCATCGGCTACACGATGGGAACGGACGGGGTGTATCGCGCACCTGACGGGCATCGACTCTCGTTGGAGATCTCCACCACCCAGCGCAACCCACTGCGCGAGTCGACAGTGGATCTGATCATCAGACAGCTCAAAGACGCCGGGATCGAGGGTCACAAGTTCCTCAACCCGGACATCTTTCAGGACAGGAGCAAGGCCAAGAGCCTGGCCGCGGGTGGGTTCCAGGTCGCACTGTTCGCCTGGGTCAGCTCGCCCTTCGTGACCGGCAACGTGGCCATCTACCACAGTGGCACCGCGGACGCGCCCGGTCAGAACTACGTGCTGGGCAACGATCCCGGGGTCGACACCCTTCTCGGCAAGCTCACCGTGGAGCCGGATGCCGCCAGGCAGGCGAAACTCGGCAACGAGATCGACACGCGACTCTGGCAGGACATGTACACCCTGCCGCTGTACCAGAAGCCGACCTTCATCGCGTACGACAGCGGCTACTCCGGCATCGGAGACAACGCGACGAGCGCCGGTCCGCTGTGGAACTCCGACATCTACGCGGTGAAGCAGTAGAGCAGTAGCCGGACGGCCGAGTCGGCCTTGTTCCGTACAGCTACGGCTGGGTGGCGAGTAGCGCCGCGTAAACCGTTCGGGCAGGTTCGAACCGATTGTTCCCCCGTCCCGATGGGCTCGTCGAGCGAATGGGTGAACCCCGGCGAGGAGTGCGAGTGCGACAGACGGAGATCGCCGACATGCCGTCGGTGATGACGGGGTTCGGTCCGCCGTGCTTGCCCTTGCGGGCGGCGGATGCGCTCGCTGCTGCTGTAGGCGCTGGAGCTGAGGACCAGTGGGTGGGCGTTGCCGCGTCGGGCGCATCCAGTACGAGCTGTGCGTGCTGGTGGCCGGTCGCGCGGGTGTCCGAGTTGGGCGTTACGACCCCGACACTCCAACAGCGCGACCACAGCTTGAAGTAGTTACGCAGCGCTGCTCGCTACCTGACCGTGGTCGGATTTTGGATAACGGATTCATACGTGAGGTTAAGACGTTTTGAAAAAAAAGTCTAAAGTAGAACTTTAGTCCTCTGCCCACGACAAACAACACCCCCGAACAGAAAAAACTGACCCGGGCCCGCCGTCAGCTGCGGTCGGTGGGGGAGAGGAGTAAGCCGCGGAGTGCCTGGTAGGTGCGGTTGGACGCGGCGGCGGCGCGCTGTTCGCGCGCCGTGGCGTCGATGTAGGTCTGGCTGGACACGATCGACGAGTGCCCGAGCAGCCGCATGATCTCGTGCGCGGTGGCACCATCCTCGGCCAGCCTGGTGGCGAAGGTGTGCCGGAACGCGTGCATCAGGGTTCCCCGGTGCACGCGGTCGTGCAGCCCCGCGTAGCGGAAGGACTGCCGGACAAGGTACTGGAGGCCTCCCCGGCGCAGCGGTTCCCCGGAAGTGTTCACGAACAGCGGTGAGGTGCGGCCGGCCCGCTGGCCGGGAAACCTCGTCCGCCGGGAGTCCAGGTAGGACCGCAGCAGCAGGTACAGCGGTTCCTCGATCGGTAGCACCCGGTCCCCACCACCCTTGCCGGTCACGGTTATCCGTCGTTCGCCACCGCGACCGGACAACGACCCGACCGACAGGGACAGCAGTTCGGCTGACCGAAGTCCGGTCAGCAGTGCGACCGCGATCACCGCCAGATCCCGTTCCGGCCAGGGGTCACGCGCCCGCCGGGTGCCCGCGGCGACCGCCTCGAGAAGTTGCTCCGGGGTGCGTTCACCGCGTAACGGCTTCGGGGTCTTGGGCGGCAACCTCGGCCGGTCGACCGCGGACATGGGATTTCCGGTCAACAGGCCCTCGGCGACCAGGAAGCCACAGAACTGGTTCCAGGTCGA
>DATCXL010000091.1:0-2676 GCA_036565825.1 Mycobacteriales bacterium | reverse complement strand
CCGACGACCAGGTCGCGGGCGTAGAGCTCCAGGCAGCACTCGATCAGCACCTTCTCGGCGAACGGGTCGCCGACCTGCACGTTGGGCCGCCGGGCGGCGACCGGACCCCCGGTGCCCCCGGTGCCGCCAGTGCCGCCGGTGCCGTCCGGCGAGTCCCCGGCGAAGGTGGCGCTGGCCAGTACGGACACTCCGCCGATGCCGTCCCGTCCGGTCTTGGCGCCGAACAGGATGACCTTGTTGCCGTTGCCCGAGGCATGCGCCAGCTTCACCCCGTCGGCACGCAGCACCCCGACACACAGCGCGTTGACCAACGGGTTGCCGGCATAGGTGGGGTCGAACACCACCTCGCCGCCGACCGTGGGCAGGCCCAGGCAGTTGCCATAACCACCGATGCCGGCAACCACACCGGGCAGCACCCGGGCGGTGTCCGGTGCGTCCGCCGGGCCGAACCGCAGCGGGTCGAGTACCGCCACCGGCCGGGCGCCCATCGCCAGGATGTCGCGGACGATCCCGCCCACCCCGGTGGCCGCGCCCTGGTACGGCTCAACATAGGACGGGTGGTTGTGTGACTCGATCTTGAAGGTGACCGCCCAGCCACCGCCCACGTCGACCACCCCGGCGTTCTCCCCGATCCCGGCGAGCAGCCGGTCGGTGGCCGGGGCGTTGTGGGCGAACTGCCGCAGGTGCACCTTGGACGACTTGTACGAACAGTGCTCACTCCACATCACCGCGTACATGGCCAGCTCGGCAGCGGTCGGGCGCCGGCCCAGGATCTCGCGGATGCGGGCGTACTCGTCGTCCTTCAGGCCCAGTTCGAGGTGGGGCTGGGACTCGTCGGGAGTCTTCTCGGCGAGCTCGACGGTGTCGATCACGTGTGCACCAGCCGGTTGAGTACGGACACGAAGAACCCCAGACCGTCGTCGGTGGGGCCGGTGAGTGGGTCGACGGCGTGCTCGGGGTGTGGCATCAGCCCGACCACGTTGCCGGCCTCGTCGCAGATGCCGGCGATGTCACGGTAGGAGCCGTTGGGATTGCCACCCAGGTAGCGCACCACCACCCGGCCCTCGGCCTCCAGCATGTCCAGGGTGCGCCGGTCCGCGACGTAGCCGCCCTCGCCGTTCTTGATCGGCACCCGGACCTGGGCGCCCGGCTGGTAACCCGTGGTCCACGCCGTGGTGGTGTTCTCCACCCGCAGCGTCTGGTCCCGGCAGACGAACCGGCGGCGGTCGTTGCGGATCAGCGCGCCGGGCAGCAGGTGCGCCTCGCACAGCACCTGGAAGCCGTTGCAGATACCCAGCACCGGCATACCGGCACCGGCCGCGTCGATGATCGACTCCATCACCGGGGCGAACCGGGCGATCGCCCCGCACCGCAGGTAGTCGCCGTAGGAGAAGCCGCCGGGCAGGATCACCGCGTCAACACCACGCAGGTCGGCCTCGGCGTGCCACAAAGACACCGGCTCACCCCCGGCCAACCGGACGGCGCGGGCGGCGTCACGGTCGTCGAGGGAGCCGGGAAACGTCACGACGCCGACGCGGGCAGGCATGCGCACTCCGGAAACGGTGTCGGGGATCGGCACCGCCGAGTCTACGTGCCCGGCGGGTCCCGGTTCCAACGCGGTTCCGACCTCGGGCCAGCCGGCGCGGCCGACGGCGGCAGAATCAGGCTGTGGATCTTGCCGCGCGACTCACCACGATCGTCGGGCCCGCACACGTGCTCACCGACCCCGACCTGACCGCCTCCTACGAGACCGACTGGACCCGACGCTGGCGTGGTCACGCGCGGCTGGTGGTGCGCCCGGCAGACACCGGGCAGGTCGCCGCATGTGTGGCCGCCTGCGCCCGGGCCGGGGTGCCGATCGTGCCGCAGGGCGGCAACACCGGCCTGGTGGGCGGCGGGGTACCACTCCACGGCGAGGTGCTGCTCAGCCTGACCCGGTGTGACCGACTCGAACCGGTGGACACCCTCACCGGCCAGGTCACCGCCGGTGCCGGGGCCACCCTGACCGCGGTACGGGCACACGTCAGGGCCGCAGGTTACGACCTGGGTGTGGACATCGCCGCCCGCGACTCGGCCACCGTGGGCGGGGTGCTGGCCACCAACGCCGGCGGCGAACGGGTACTGCGGTACGGGACAACCCGCCGGCAGGTGCTCGGGGTCGAGGCGGTGCTGGCCGACGGCACGGTGGTCAGCCGGCTGAACGGTCTGGTCAAGGACAACGTCGGCTATGACCTGGCCCAGTTGTTGGTCGGCAGCGAGGGAACCCTCGGGGTGCTGACCCGAGCCCGGTTGTCACTCTTCCCGCTGCTGCCAACACGGTCCGTGGCGCTGGTCGCGGTGGGTGGCACCGCCGCGGCCCAGGCGGTCCTCGGTGGGTTGGTCGAACGGCTGGACACCCTTCAGGCGGCCGAGTTCTTCCACGCCGACGGGTTGGACCTGGTCTGCCGGACCACCGGGATGCGCCGGCCGTTCGACCAGCCGCATCCGACCTACCTGCTGGTCGAGTGTGCCGCCCGGGCCGGCGACGGGTCGGAGTTGCCCGGCGGGCTGGCCGAGGTGCTGGCCGAGGTGGACGGAGTGCGTGACGCGCTGGTCAGCACCGACCGGCCCGGACGGCAGGCGCTGTGGGCCTACCGGGAGCGACACACCGAGTCGATCAACGCCGCCGGGGTGCCG
>DATCXL010000089.1:0-4557 GCA_036565825.1 Mycobacteriales bacterium | reverse complement strand
TGCCCTCGGTCGGCTTCCTGCCAGCCGACGATCCCCGGATGGTGGGCACGGTCGCGGAGATCGAGAAGAAACTGTTGGTCGGTGACAGCCTGGTGCACCGGTACGACACCACCGCCGATGGCGTGGACGGTCTGCCGCCGGGTGAGAACCCGTTCCTGCCGTGCAGCTTCTGGTTGGCCGAGTACTACGCCCATGCTGGGCGGCCAGCCGAGGCCCGCGCGCTGCTGGACCGGTTGGTGGTACTGGCCAACGATGTGGGGCTGCTCGCCGAGGAGTACGACGCCGACCAGCGGCGGATGGCCGGCAACGTGCCGCAGGCGTTCTCCCACCTGGCCCTGGTACACGCGGTCAGGGTGCTTGAGCGGGTCGAGGCTGACGGAGACCAACCCACCACCCGGCCGGTGTCGCCGGAGGGGTAGAGCCCGCGGCGCTGGACCCGGAGCCGGGGTCCCACCCCGGTGAGGGCCTGGAACCATCGCCCTGGTCGCGCCATCATGCGGGGGTTGGGAGCCTGCTCACGCCACCAGCATGTGTTTGAGGGGCGTGCGGGGTGGAGCGAAGCTCCCCCCGCGGAGGGCAGCACGGCACCATGCCCCCTACGGCGTGACTCCGGAGCCGGGGCTTTGCCCCGGCGAGGGCCTGGAAGCAAACCCGAGTGGGTGGAGCGAAGCTCCACCCACTGAGGGCAACACAGCACGCCGGCCCCGTACCGCAAGACTCTGGAGCCGGGACCTGGCCCCGGCGAGGGTCCTGGAACAGGCTGGCTCTGTGTCGGCGCCGCACGTCGGCGCGGTGTCTGGCACGCTGTGGCCATGAGTCGGGACCCGGAGACGATCCAGCGTGAGATCGAGCAGGCCCGCGACGCGCTGGCCGAGACTCTCGACAACCTGGCCGAGCGGACCAGCCCGCGTCGGGTGGCCGAACGTGGGCGGCAGGTGCTGGTCGAGCGGCTGCGCTCGCCGGAGGCGACCCGGGTGCTGAGCGTGGCCGCCGGGGTGGTCGTGTTGTTCGTGGGATACCGCGTCCGTCGGACCCGTCGGACCCGTCGCGCCCGCCGGAACCGCTGAATTCCGAACCCGCACATCACCGTCTGGGTCGCCGGCCGGACCGGAGGCGCCGGCCTTGGGCACGCTGCGAGGCTGGCCGTCGAGAACGTGGCGTCTTCGGGGGAATTCACGGCAATCGTGCGTCACCTGAACTGCTGACTTTCCCGGTCTGCTTCTCCCGCTCAGGACGAACCTGTGCGACCTTGTGCTGCGAAGCCGGACACGTTTCGTGTGTGGAGGAGCACCATGAGTAGCAAGGCACTGGTGGCCGAGTTCGTCGGAACGTTGGTCCTGGTGCTTGTCGGCGTCGGCTCGGTGGTGTTCGGGATCAGCCTGACCGGCAGTCTGGGGATCGCGTTGGCCTTCGGTCTGGTGCTGGTCGCCCTGGTGTACGCGATCGGTCCGGTCTCCGGTTCGCATGTGAACCCCGCGGTGACCATGGGCATGGTGCTGTCCGGCCGCATCTCTCCGACGCAGGCGGTCGGGTACTGGGTCGTCCAGTTCGCCGGCGGCATCGTCGCCGCCGGGTTGTTGTACGCGCTGGCACATCTTGGACCGAACATCGCCGTGCACGGTGCCTTCGGCACCAACGGGTTCGGCAGCCGGTCGGTCCTCGGGCTGAACCTGGGCGGTGCCTTCCTGGTCGAGGTCCTACTGACCGCGGTCTTCGTCTTCGTGGTGCTGTCCGCCACGGCCACCTGGGCGATCCCGAGTTCGGCGGGCATCGCGGTCGGGTTCGCCCTGGCCGCGGTGCACTTCGTCGGCCTGCCGCTGGACGGCGCCGGCATCAACCCGGCGCGCAGCCTGGGCCCGGCTGTCTTCGCCCGTGGAGACGCGCTCTCCCAGGTGTGGTTGTTCATCGTCGCGCCGCTGGTCGGCGGTGCGCTCGCCGCCCTGGTGCACGGACTGATCAACCTGGTCAGCACCGAGGACTGACCCTCAGTCGTGGGTGCCGGTGCCGCTCGAGGGGTGCGGCACCGGCCTCCACCCACCCACCGTCGACGGCGGACCGGACGCCGGAATTCGGACTACCGGCAAGGGGCCGGCCACCCGACCCGTCACGTCGCCCGACATACCCCCCGGGGGTATAGTTCGGAGCGTGAGCGTGCCCGGATACACGTCCGACAAGGACGAACTGCTGACCAGACTGCGCCGGGTCGAGGGCCAGGTGCGTGGCCTGCAGCGGATGGTCGAACAGGACGTCTACTGCATCGACGTACTGACCCAGGTGGCTGCGGCGACCAAGGCGCTGCGCGCGGTCGCGCTCGGACTGCTCGACGCACACCTGGCGCACTGCGTCGCCGACGCGGTGGCCGTCGGTGGTGAGGAGGCCCAGGCCAAGATCGCCGAGGCATCCGAGGCGATAGCCCGGTTGGTGCGGTCTTGACCAGGCGGGGTCCGGGTCGTCCCCACCACGCGGTCCACCCGGGTGATCCACATACCAACACGGAGGTTGAACCTTGACCAGTTACACCTATGCCGTCACCGGTATGACCTGCCAACACTGTGTGGCCTCGGTCACCGAGGAGGTCGGTGAGGTCCACGGCGTCACCGACGTGCGGGTCGATCTGGACAGCGGCCGTCTGGTGGTCACCGGTGAGGGTGTCGACAGTCAGGCGGTGCTGGCCGCCGTCGCCGAGGCCGGGTATACCGCGGCCGTGTCGTGACCACACTCGACGCGACCGGTCCGTCCCACCGGCAGGCCAGTACCGAACTCGCCCTGACCGGCATGACCTGCGCGTCATGTGCGGCCCGGATCCAGCGCAAGCTGAACAAACTCGACGGGGTGACCGCCACGGTCAACTTCGCCACCGAGAAGGCGTCGGTGGACTACGACCCGGTGCTCACCACGCCGAACGAACTGGTGGCCGCGGTGGAGGCGGCCGGTTACTCGGCCACTCTTCCCCCGGACCGCACCGAAGCGGACCCGGCGGACGATGCGGACCACTCGGCGTTGACCGCACTGGGCCGACGGCTGGCCCTGTCCGCGACGCTCGCCGTGCCGGTGCTGGTGCTGTCGATGGCGCCACCGCTGCAGTTCACCGGTTGGCAGTGGCTCGCCCTGGTGTTGGCCAGCCCGGTCGCGGTGTGGGGGGCGTGGCCGTTCCACCGGGCCGCCTGGACGAACCTGCGGCACCGGGCCGCCACCATGGACACCCTGATCTCGTTGGGCGTGTGGGCGGCCTATCTGTGGTCGGTGTGGGCGCTGTTCTTCGGCGCGGCCGGCGATCCGGGTATGCGGATGCACTTCTCGTTGCTACCCGAGCGGGGAGCGGGCAGCGCGGAGATCTACCTGGAGGTGGCCTCGGCGGTCACCGTGTTCATCCTCGCCGGCCGGTACGCCGAGACCAGGGCCAAACGCAGGGCCGGTTCCGCGCTGCGCGCGCTGGCGTCGCTGGGTGCCCGGGATGCCTGCGTGCTCGACCCCGACGGCACCGAACGGCGGGTACCGGTCGACGCGCTGGTACCCGGCGACCGTTTCGTGGTACGCCCGGGGGAGAAGGTCGCCACCGACGGCGTGGTGGTCACCGGTCGATCGGCGCTGGACCGGTCCCTGCTCACCGGTGAGAGCGTGCCGGTGGAGGTGGGCGTGGGCGACCCGGTCACCGGTGCCACGGTCAACTCCGGCGGACGACTGGTGGTCCGCGCGACCCGGGTTGGCGCGGACACCGCGCTGGCCCAACTCGCCCGGCTGGTCGAGCGGGCACAGGCCGGCAAGGCGCCGGTGCAGCGGCTCGCCGACCGGATCTCTGCGGTCTTCGTGCCGGTGGTGCTGATGGTCGCGGTGGCCACGCTGGTCGGGTGGATCGCGCTGACCGGTGACCTCGCCGCAGCCTTCACCGCGGCCGTGGCGGTGCTGATCATCGCCTGCCCGTGCGCGCTTGGCCTGGCCACCCCCACCGCGCTGCTGGTCGGCACCGGCCGTGGAGCCCAGTTGGGTGTGCTGGTCCGCGGCCCGGAGGTTCTTGAGGCCACCCGTCGGGTGGACACCGTGGTACTGGACAAGACCGGCACCGTCACGGTGGGCCGGATGTCCCTGGCCGGTTGTGAGTTGGCCCCCGATGGTGCCGACACCGAAGTCGACGCCGACGAGGTGCTGCGGTTGGCCGGTGCGGTTGAGGCGGCATCCGAACACCCGGTCGCCCAGGCGGTCGCCGCCGCGGCCCGGGATCGGTGCGGGCAACTTCCGGAGGTCACCGGATTCGTCAGCCGGCAGGGGTTCGGGGTGTCCGGCGTGGTTGACGGGCACCAGGTGACGGTGGGCCGGCCGACCCTGGTCGACGAACTGGCCATCGCCTCACCCGAACGGCTGCTGACGGTGCTGCGTGAGGCGCAGGCGGCCGGCCGCACCGCGGTCGTGGTGGCCTGGGACGGGGCGGTGCGCGCCGTGCTCATCGTCACCGACACGGTCCGACCGACCAGTGCGCAGGCGATCCGCAGGTTGCGTGAACTCGGACTACGCCCGGTGCTGCTCACCGGGGACAACGCCGGTGCGGCAGCCGCGGTCGCC
>DATCXL010000088.1:0-4966 GCA_036565825.1 Mycobacteriales bacterium | reverse complement strand
GAGTCGCTGGCCAACCTCCAGGCGTTCGCCCGGTTCGCGGATCCCGACCATGGATGAGGTGGAGGTGTCTGGTCCTGCGTGGCAGCACACCCGCCGGTGCGCTGGCCGGCGTTGGTAGGGCAGGATCTGTGCCATGACCGGCACGCTGGTGCTGCTCCGCCATGGCGAGAGCGACTGGAACCGACGAAACCTGTTCACCGGTTGGGTGGACGTCGACCTGAGTCCGGCCGGCGAGGCCGAGGCGCGTCGCGGCGGTGAGTTGCTCACCCGGGCCGGGCTGCTGCCCGACGTGGTGCACACCTCGCTGTTGCGTAGGGCCATCCGCACCGCCGAACTGGCGCTGGGCGTTGCCGACCGGCACTGGATCCCGGTGCGCCGGTCCTGGCGGCTCAACGAGCGGCACTACGGCGTACTACAGGGCAAGGACAAGGCGCAGGTGCGCGCGGAGTACGGCGACGAGCAGTTCATGCGGTGGCGGCGTTCCTACGACACGCCACCTCCGCCTCTGCCAGACGGGTCGGAGTTCTCCCAGGCAGCCGACCCGCGCTACGCCGACCTGCTGGGTACCGCCCCACGGACCGAGTGCCTGGCCGACGTGGTCAGCCGGTTGCTGCCGTACTGGTACGACGCGATCGTGCCGGACCTGCGGGTGGGTCGTACCGTGCTGGTCGCGGCGCACGGCAACTCGCTGCGGGCACTGGTCAAGCACCTCGACCGGATCGACGACGCGAGCATCGCCGGGCTGAACATCCCCACCGGCATCCCGCTGCGCTACGACCTGGACGATCGGCTGGCGCCGCGAACGCCCGGCGGGGTGTACCTCGACCCAGACGCGGCCGAGGCGGCCATCACCGCGGTGCGCAACCAGGGCCGCTGAGGTCGTAGAAGCCGCACCGGGGCCGACGCAACGGTCGGGTCAGGCCTGGTCGATCAGGCCTGGCGTGGCGGCATCTGACCGGTCACCAGGTAGACCACCCGGCGGGCCACCGAAACCGCGTGGTCGGCGAATCGCTCGTAGTAACGGCCGATCAGGGTGACGTCGACGGCCGGTTCGACTCCGTGACTCCACTCGTCGGACAGCAGCGCGGTGAACAGTGCGCGGTGCAGCGCGTCCATGGCGTCGTCGTCGGACTCCAACTCCAGCGCCTGGGTGACGTCCCTGCCGTCGATCACCTCGCCGGCCTTGGACACGATGCGTTGCGCGACATCACCCATCTCCCGGATCGTGCCGTGCAGTTCGGGCGGGACGGCCGGAGCGGGGTAACGCATCCTGGCCACCTTGGCCACGTGTAGCGCCATGTCGCCCATGCGTTCCATGTCGGCGACCATCCGCAGGCTGGTCACGATGATCCGAAGGTCGCCGGCCACCGGCTGCTGACGGGCCAGCAGGTCCATCGCCCGCTCCTCCACCGCCCGGTACAGAGCGTCCACCCGGGCGTCGTCGGAGATCACCGACTCGGCCAGGGACACGTCGGTGTCGAGCAGCGCGGTGGTGGCCCGCCGCATCGCGGTGCCGACCAACTCGCTCATCTCGACCAGTGCGCGCCCGATTTGATCGAGTTCGTCATGAAACGTGTCGCGCATGCTGCCTCCCTGCCGCGTCGATGTGGCCGAGGTTAATCGACCAGGACACGTCTGAGCCCCGGGCGGGTGAACGCCGGAGATACGGTCGGTGAACTCTGTTCCGCCCGAGAGTGACCCCTGTCCCGCTCGTTCGGGTTCGCTGCCGGGGCGGCCTACCATCGGTGGCGTGCGAGTCCTCGCCGTGATGATCGCGGGGCTGGTCGTCTGGACGGTCGCCGTCTGCTGGTTCACCCGCTGGCGGGTCACCCGCCGGGTGACCGCGGCTCCGGTCGCGGCGGGCCCGGTCGGCAACCCACCCGCTGGTGACCTGTCCGCTGGTGACCTGTCCGCAGGACACCTGTCCGCCGTTCTGTCCGCCAGCGCCTCCGTCGGTGCTCCGTCCGCAGTTGGTTCGTCCGTCGATCCCCCCGCCGAACCCGTGGGCGTCATCGGCCGTGCCGAGCCGGCCGCTGGGGGTGGCCCCGCACCGGTGAGCACGACCGGATTGGCTCGTCGGCTGCTGGAGGTGATGCGACCGGGCGCGATGGTGCTCGACCCGGCCGGCGAGGTGGTGTTGGTCAATCCGGCCGCCCAGGCCATGGCCGTACTGCGGGATGGGCGGTTGGTCGTCGAGGAACTACGGGACGCGGCCGGTGAGGCACGGTCGACCGGGACGCCGGTCCGCATGGTCGTCGACCTGCCCAGGAACCGGCCGGGTCGGGTGCCCACCGCGGTAAGCGTGCACGCGGTCCGGCTGGACGAGTCCGGACACGTCGCCGTGGTGCTGGAGGACGTGACCGAGACGCGCCGGCTGGCGGCGGTGCGGCGGGACTTCGTGGCCAATGTCGGCCACGAACTCAAGACACCGGTCGGGGCGCTCACCCTGCTTGCCGAGGCGGTGCAGGACGCCTCGGACGACCCCGAGGCGGTGCGCCGGTTCGCCGGCCGGATGCAGCATGAGGGGAACCGGCTCGCCCGGTTGATGCAGGAACTGATTGAGTTGTCCCGTCTGCAGGGCGCCGACCCGTTGCCGGCGCAGCGGGCGGTCTCGGTGGACCGGGTGGTCGCCGAGGCGTTGGACCGCACCCGGCTGGCCGCCGAGAACGCCGGAATCACCGTGGTTCGCGGCGGCGAGCAGGGACTGACCGTGTGTGGCAACGAGGCCATGCTGGTGACCGCGTTGGTGAACCTGGTGGACAACGCGATCGCCTACAGTCCGTCGGGCACCAGGGTGGCGCTGGGCACCCGGTGCAGGCCCGGCGAGTCCGCGCCCGGGGCCCAGGTGGAGATCTCGGTGACCGACCAGGGAATCGGCATCGCCCAGGACGACCTGGAACGGATCTTCGAACGTTTCTACCGGATCGACCCGGCCCGGTCCCGGGCGACCGGCGGTACCGGTCTGGGTCTGGCCATCGTCAAGCACGTCGCGAGCAACCACGGCGGCAGCGTGGGGGTGTGGAGCGCACCCGGTTCCGGGTCGACCTTCACCCTGCGACTGCCCGCCCACGCGGGCTCCACCGGAAGGAATCCATGACCCGGGTACTAGTGGTGGAGGACGAGGAGTCCTTCTCCGCGGCACTGTCCTACATGCTCAGGCGCGAGGGGTTCGAGGTGGCGGTGGCCGCCACCGGCCCGGACGCCCTGTCAGAGTTCGACCGTTCCGGCGCGGACCTGGTGCTGCTCGACCTGATGCTGCCCGGGCTGCCCGGCACCGAGGTGTGCCGGCGGCTGCGGCAGCGGTCCAGCGTTCCGGTGATCATGCTGACCGCGCGGGACAGCGAGATCGACAAGGTGGTCGGGCTGGAACTCGGCGCGGACGACTACGTGACCAAGCCGTTCTCCTCGCGCGAACTGGTGGCCCGCATCCGTGCCGTGTTGCGCCGTCGGGGTGAACCCGAAGAACTGGTGGCGGCCACGTTGGAGGCCGGCCCGGTACGGATGGACACCGACCGGCACGTGGTGACCGTGGGTGGCGAGGTGGTGCGACTGCCGCTCAAGGAGTTCGACCTGCTGGAGATGTTGCTGCGCAACGCCGGACGGGTACTCACCCGGGCCCAACTCATCGACCGGGTCTGGGGCGCGGACTACGTCGGCGACACCAAGACCCTGGACGTGCACGTGAAACGGCTGCGCGCCAAGATCGAGCCCGATCCGGGAACACCGCGTCACCTGCTGACCGTGCGGGGCCTCGGCTACAAGTTCGACGTCTGATCCGGCGGGGCGGCAGCGTCGGCCGGATGTGGCGCGACCAGACCGCCGGCCAGGCGTGCCTGACACAGCCTGGCCATCTCCGCGTACGCGCGCTCGCCCACCAGCGCGGTCAACTCGGCACGGTAGGAGACGAACAGCGGTTCCCCGCCGACGTGCGCGTCCGGCGAGGAGGTGCACCACCAGTGCAGTTCGTGCCCGCCCTCACCCCAACTCCGGCGGTCGAACTCGGTGATCGTGCTCACCAGCACCCGGGTTCCGTCCGCCCGGTGCACCCAGTCCTGCTCCCGGCGAACCGGCAGTTGCCAGCACACGTCGGGTTTGGTCTCCAGCGGGTGTCGGCCGGTTCGTAGCGCCAGCGCGTGCAGGGCACACCCCTCGCCGCCGGCGAACCCCGGCCGGTTGAGGAAGATGCAGGCGCCGTCCACGGTCCGGGTGCGGCGCCGGTTGTGGTCATCGCCGACACTGTCGCGGGCCACCAACCCCCGTCGGGCCGCCCCGGCGAACTGCCAGACCGTCGGATCCAGTTCCGCGGCGGCTCGCCTGACCCGTTTCTCGTCCGCGGTGTCGGTGAAGAACGCGCCGTGGCTGCAACATCCGTCGTCGCCGCGCCCGGGCACGATGCCCTGGCAGCCACGGCCGAACACGCAGGCCCAACGCGAGCACAACCAGGTCAGATCGGCGCGCACGAGGTGTTCGGGATCGGCCGGGTCGACGAACTCCACCCACTCGCGGGCGAAGTCCAACCCCACCTCCCGACCTGGTTGGGTGGTCATTCGGCAGAGCCTAGGTCACATCGGGCCGGGTCGGCACGTAGCCTCGTGCCGACACGGTGCACGCGGCGCGGTGCGGCACGATATGACGCGGGCGGATTCGGGTCCGGGGGGTCGATCCACGGCCACGCGGGCTGGTGGTCGTGCCAGGTTGGCATGTGCCGCCGGCGCCCGGTGGACTATCCTCAGGCGCCTTGACTGGTTGGACGGTACGCAATGGGACGCCATCGACGTCCTCTTCAGGACGAGTCGCCGGACGAGCACGACACTCCGAGGCCTGCCTCGGAGATGCTGCGCTCCGCCGGGTACGAACGGCCCGACGGCCGGCGGCGTGGCCATCGGGACCACAGTGCCGACGCCGAGCCGTCCATGCCACCGCCCGGGGATCCACTTCCGCCGGCGCCGCCCGGACGGGCACAGCC
>DATCXL010000394.1:0-3802 GCA_036565825.1 Mycobacteriales bacterium | reverse complement strand
CCTCGCCTAACCCAGCCTCGCCAGGCCTTGCCCCTCCGGGCCTGGCCTTGTCGTGCGTGGGCGTGCGGGACTCGAACCCGCATGTGTGCCACCCGCCCGCCATATCCCCTGCCCTTCCGAACCACGCCACGCCCGTCCCGGCCTAACCACGCCCTAGCCCGCCACGAACTACAGCGGCTCCACCTCAGCGGTGAACCGCCCGTACATCTGCCGGAAATCCCCCAGCCCCTCCATCGCCCCCGCAGCACTGGCGATCTCCACGAACTCCTCGAACTCGATCACCTTCGGATCGATCAACGCCTCCGCCTCCACCGCCCACTCGCGGAAGATCGGCCGACACCGGTCCACCTTGTTCCGCTGAACCGTCACCGGACGGATGTCCACGAAGGACGACTCACCACCACCCCACAAGCCCTCCACCGTGCGTGGGCCCTTGTAACCCAGAGGCAGCATGAACTCGGTCATCACCAGACCGCGCTCCACCTTCTTGCCGGCCTTCGTCAGCCGAGCGCCAGCCACCAACGATCGGAACAGGTTCTGCGCAGGGATGTACGGACCCATCCCGTCGTCGAAGTACAACGACCCCTCGAACTCCACCCGGGCGATGTCCATCCGGTCGTCGTCGGTCTTGTTCCGCTTCGAGTTCAACGCCTTCAACCGCTTGGCGTACAGGTTCATCGGTGACGCCAACTGCACGTTGTGCATGAGCAGTGGGCGGGTTCCTGTGCAGGTGATGCGGACCTTGATCGGTAGTGCTGCCATCGGATGTCCCTTCCTCGGTTGTCGTGTAGGTCAGCGGGTTCGTCCGGTGGCGAACCGGACGGTGATCTGTGCGGTGCCGACCCCGTCCCCGGCGGACTGCTCCCCGCCCGGATGCGGGTCGACCACATGCGCGCCGCCCCACCGCAGCCACTCGGCGATCTCGTGGGCGTGCTCCCGGGCCAGCTCGGCGAACACCAACTCGGCCACCAGTACGGGCAAGGTGTCCGCCCCGGTGTCGGCGGCGGCGAGGACATCCCCCGGCCACGCCCGGCGCCACAGCATCTCCCGACGTTCACCGGTGGTGACGTCCACATGGGCCCCGGCCAGGTGCAGGTGGTCCCCGCATGCCCAGAACCGGTAACCCGGATAGGTGACCGCGGCGACCGCGACGGCCAGGCGGTGCAGGTAGTCCGGGGTCACCGGATACCTCCCGCCCGGTTCGTTTCCCGACCAGCCAGGGCCAGCACTCTCAACGCCCCGTCGAGGACCGCGTCCCGGTCGTCGAGGTTGAACAGGGCTTGGGCCGTGTCGGCGTCCCGGTTCGCGACTGCGGAGATGAACCGCAGCGCCCACACCATGTCGGCCTCGTCAGCGTCGACACTGCCCGGGTCGACCGGTTGGCCGTCCACGGTGACCTGGAACCCGAACACCGCGCCGGGTGGTTTCGTGCCGGCGGTGTGCTGGCGGAATGCTTCGGCCCAGCCGGCGCAGGCGGCGAACAGGCCGGGGGCACCCCACCGGCGGACGATGTGGCGGACGTGTCGGGCGGCTGTGTTCGAGTCCCGGGCGGTGGACGCGGCCAGGGCGGCCAGGGTGCGCTTCCCCAGTCCCTTCGGTGGTTTCCGGTCGGTCACCGGATCACCTCCGGGAACTCCCGCACCCGCAGGTCCACCGGCCAATACCCCGGATCGCCGCCCTTCGATTCCCCCGCGTAACCCTGACTGCGCGCCCACACGGCACCCATCTGCTTGACGAACACCGACACCCCGGCGTACTGACACCGATCAACCAGAGAACGCACCCAGTCCACGGACATCGGCCGTGCACCCGGCCCCGACTCCCCGCCGACGATCACCCAGTCGAGCAGCGGATGTGGCGCCCCGGTGCCGCCACCGGGGCCACCGAACCAGTCACATTCCAACGCGTCGATGCCGGCGACGTTGCGCAGGTCCACCGGCCCCAGCAGCGGCTCGGCGGACACGAACCGGACCGCGGCCGGGGTGTCCAACAGGGCCGGGACACGAATGTCGGCCCACTGCTGGTTCTCGGCGGATACGCCCAACCACACGTTGGGAAGTGGCCACCGTTCCGGGTTCCCGCCGCGCGCCTCAGCTTCGTTCCACACCAGCTCGGCGAACCGAGGTCGGGACAACAGCGACCGCATCCGCGCGTGTCGTTTGGTCAAGACCTGATAGGTGTGGCGTGGCGTCGCGGCCATCACACCGAACACCTCGGCGATGAACTCGTCAGGCACATCAGCGTGGAACAGGTCCGATGTGGAGTTGACGAAGATCCGTCGAGGCTTCCGCCACCGCATCGGGAGTTCCAACACGCTCGGGTGAACGGTCAGGCCGAACCCGGGCCCGGACGTAGCCGGGTTGCCATCACGCTGGTACTTCGCCGACCCCATGGCCTTGAGCCGCTTGGCCATCGTCAGCGCGTAACACCGACTGCATCCGGGCGACACCTTGTCGCACCCCGTTGTGGGGGACCACGTGGCGTCGGTCCACTCGATACGTGAGTTGTCGGCCATCACACCACCACCGCGAGGAACGACGGCATTCCGCCTGTGGCGTGAACTCCGACCACCAGGCCACCCACAGCGATGATGACCAGGATCAGCCACCCGATCCGGCCGGTCGCCTCCCGCCGGCACCGCTCACACATCGGTCAACGCCTCCAGTTCGGTGATGACCAGATACAGCCTCGACGCCAGGAACCCGGTCTGGGGCGGGTCGATGATCGGCATGATCTGGTCCATGTAGGACGGTGAATCGTCGGCGACCACACCGGCCCGGACGATCCCGTCACAACACGGCTTGTGGGTGGCCACGAGGTTGTCCCGGTCGCGGCGCCGCCGGTCCGGTGGGATGAAGTGCAGTTCCACCCGGCACCTGGTCATGCGTGGGACGTGGGAGCCGAGCATGAGGACATGCACCGCGTCCTTCAGGTCCTTGGTGATCCGAGCTTTGGTCTGCCAGTGGATCCGTTGGTTCAGCGACAGGGGCGGGTCGATGTAGGGCAGGGGGATGGTCCATTGCCGTGCCGGTGTGGGCGCCCGGTCCCCGGCGGGGGCTGTGCCCCCCGCCGGGGCCTGAACGAGCCGGGCCGCGCCAGGATCATCGACGCGTCCGGTCTCCCCGCATCCGGCGGGAAGCTTCTGGATGGTCACGACACCACCCGGGGTGTTCCATCACGCATCTCCGCGGCCAACGCATGCCACGTCGCCTCAGCGCGGTCCAACCGTTCCCGGGTCGAGTCCAACTCTGCCCGGAGGGCATCCGCGCGGGCCTCGGCGTGCTCGGCCCGTTCCTGCACCAGCGACAGGGTGTCCGCACCGACCCCGTGACCGAACCCGTACCCGGCCCCGAACAGTGCCACCACCCCGAAGAAGACCAGCACGTCGGCGGTCACGGCTGCACCCCCGTGGACCTCAGCTCCGCCGCGTACTGCTTGGCGTTCCGTGCCGCACGCCTTTCCATGTTCAGAGCGCGCAGCATGATGTAGAACCGGGCGTCGGCGTCCCGTTCGGCGGGCCGGGCCGCCCACCACTGCCGCAGGTCATACAGCGGCCACAGTTGTGGCACGGCCATGACGGCGGGTAGGGACAGGAGACCAGCACCGGCCACCGATGCGGCGATCTCGGCGATCATGGCTGTCCTTCCTGGATCGTCTCGGGTGCGACGAACTCCAACTTGACCTGCGGCTTGCCCGACTGCTTCATGGGCGCTGTGCGCCCGGCCGCCGCGTAGTCGGCCCGGACCTGGTCTTGGTCCAACCGGTTCGGGTAGGTGACGGAGAACCGCAGCGCCCTGTCGAA
>DATCXL010000053.1:0-4603 GCA_036565825.1 Mycobacteriales bacterium | reverse complement strand
GCTGATCACCCAGGACCACGTCGACCTGCTGTTGGGCACCTTCTCCTCGTTGCTGAACTACCCCGCCTCGGCGGTCGCGGCGAAGAACGGGATGGTGTTCGTCGAACCGGCCGGCGGCGCGCCCAAGATGTTCAACCGCGGCTTCACCGGGCTGTTCTTCGCCCAGCAGGCCACCGCCGACCACCAGGCCGACGTGTTCGTCAAGTGGATCGAGTCGCTGCCGGCCGACCAGCGGCCCGCCACGGCGGCCTATCCGACCCAGGACGACCCGTTCGCCCGGCCGGCCATCGAGAGCATGCAGAAGAAGCTCGAGGCCATCGGCGTGAAGACGGTGTACACGACGGTCTACCCGCCCAGCACGACCAACCTCCAGACCGTCGCCGCGGCCATCGCGGCCAAGAAGCCCGATCTGGTCGCCCAGGGAGCGGTCTTCGAGGACGGAGTCGGGCTCATCCGCTCGCTCAAGCAGCTCAACTACTCGCCGAAGGTCCTGTTCCAGACCTCGGCCCCCAGCGAGGCCGACCAGTACAGCAAGGCCATCGGTGAGGCCAACACCGAGGGTGTGTTCTACACGGTGAGCTGGAACGCCCAGGCCAAGACGCCGCAGAACGCCGAGTTCGTCGCCGCCTACGCCAAGGCCTACAACGGTGGTGTCCCCGCCGAGGACGCCGCCGACGCCTTCGCCACCGCCCAGGTGCTCCAGGCGGCTCTCAAGGCGGTCAAGAAGGTGGACCAGGACGCCATCGCGACCTGGCTGCACGGCCACGACGTGGAGACCATCCTCGGCCCGCTCGGGTGGGACAAGACCGGCGCTCCGACCAAGGACTTCATGTTGGCGCAGTGGCAGGGCGGCAAGGTCCAGATCGTGGCCCCGCACGACCTGGCCACCACCGACACCGTGGTCAACCCCAAGCCCGGCTGGCACTGACGGACCACCGCTCGGCCACAATCGAGGGGATCGGCGATGACTCAGCTCGTGCAGGCACTCGTCCTTGGCCTGCTGATCGGCGGGGTCTACGCGCTGATGGCCTCCGGGCTGACCCTGATCTTCGGGGTCATGCAGATCATCAACGTGGCCCAGGGTGCGTTCCTGATCCTGGTCGCCTTCGTGACCTGGTGGATGTGGCGGGCCACCGGCATCGACCCGATCCTGGCCTCGGTGGTCACCACGCCGCTGATGTTCGGCCTGGGCTGGGTGGTCTACCGCACCCTGGTCGTGCGCATCCGAGGTTCCTCGACGTCCATGTCGGTGTTGCTCACCTTCGGCCTGGCACTGACCATCGAGGGAATCCTCAATGTGACGGTCGGAAACAAGTTCCGGTCGGTCACACCGGGCTACTTCGAACAGTCCTACCAACTCGGCACGCTGTCATTACCCAAGCCGCAGGTGTACGGGTTCGCGGCGGCCGTGGTGGTCCTCGGAGCGCTGTACCTGGTGCTCACCCGGACCTGGACCGGCCGGGCCATCCGAGCCTGCTCGCAGAATCCCTCCGGTGCGGCCCTGGTCGGGGTCGGGGCGGCCAGCACGGCGGCGTTGGCCTTCGCTCTGGGGGCCGCCACGGCGGGCGTGGGCGGATCGGTGCTCTCGGTGCTCTACCCGTTCTTCCCCGCCTCGCACTACGACTGGATCTCCCGGCTGCTGGGCATCATCGTGCTCGGCGGAATGGGCAGTCTTCCCGGTGCGATGGCCGGGGCGTTGGTGCTGGGGCTGGCCGAGACCCTGACCGCCACCTACGGATCGTTGGCCTGGTCCACGCTGGTGTTCTACGTGGTGATCATGGCGGTGTTGTTGGTCCGGCCGCAGGGACTGTTCGGCACCCGGCTGCGTGAGGACGCGGCCAGATGAACCGGCTGGCCCGGCTGTGGAACCCGCACGCGGTCGCCGTCGCGGTCCTGGTTGTCCTGGTCGCGTTCCCGATCGTGCGTCCGGACACCGTGTACTACCAGTCCGTGCTCCTATTGGCATTCCTGCTCGGCATCCAGGCGGTGAGCTGGAACGTGATCTCCGGCTACGCCGGGTACGTGTCACTGGGCCACAGCGTCTTCCTGGGGATCGGGGCGTACACGGCCGCGATCCTGTCCGAACGGCTGGGGGTGAACCCGCTGGTGGTGGCCCCACTCGGTGGGGTGACCGCGGTCATCGCGGCGGTGCTGGTCGGCCTGGTGGTGCTGCGTGCCCGCGGCCACGCGTTCGTCATCATCACCATCGCGCTGCTGTTCGCCGTGGAAGTGCTGGTGGTCAACTTCCGCGGGCTCACCCACGGATCCGACGGCATCACCCTGGCGCTGCCGAGCTGGCCGCACAGCATCCAGAACATTCCCTTCTACTACACGTTCCTCGGCCTGCTGGTACTGACCGTGCTGTCGGCCGCGTGGGTGCGTCGCACCCGGTTCGGTACCGGGCTGGTGGCGATCCGCGAGGACGAGGGCAAGGCCGCGGCGATCGGCATCAACACCACCCGATACAAGGTGCTCGCCTACGCGGGCAGCGCCTTCTTCATCGGCGTGGCCGGCGGGGTCTACGCCTACTACCTCACGTTCCTCAACCCGGTCGGAGCATTCAGCATCCTGGCCAGCGTCACCATCGTGCTGTCCGCGCTGGTCGGCGGCCGGGGCACGCTCTACGGTCCGGTACTGGGCGCCTTCGTGGTGCAGATCGTCAGCGAGGAAGCCAACGTGTACGGCGGCGGCTCGCAGAGCCGGGTGCTGGTGTTCGGAATCGCGCTGGTACTGGTGGTGCTGTTCCTGCCCGCCGGAGTGTTGCCCACCGTCGGTGCCTGGTGGGCCAGGCACCGACGCCAGGGCACCGAGTACACCGATCACGCCGCGGCGCTGGGCAAGGGCCGGTTGGAGCTGCGGGCGCGCCAGGCGCCCGTCACCCCGCGCGGAGCCGACGAACCGCTGCTGCGGATCGCCGGGATGACCAAACGGTTCGGCGGTGTGGTTGCTGTCGACGGTGCGGACCTGGCCGTGCGGCAGGGCACCGTCACCGCACTGATCGGACCCAACGGGTCAGGCAAGACGACGCTGTTCAACCTGATCACCGGCGTACTGCGGGCCGACTCGGGCCAGATCCGAATGGACGGGCGAAGGGTGGACCGACTGCCGCCGTGGCGCCGTGGGCACCTGGGTATCGGCCGAACCTTCCAGCTCACCCGGCTGTTCGGTGAGATGACCGTGCTTGAGAACGTCGTCGCGCCGCTGCCCAACGACCACTGGGGGCAGATGCTGGCCGGTTCGGTCGGCGGATCCGAGGCGGCCCGGGCCAGGGAACTGCTTGACTTCGTCGGGTTGAGGCGGTTCACCGACCTGCCGGCGGCCACGCTGTCCTACGGCCAGCAGAAGCTGGTCGAACTCGCCCAGGCGTTGATGCTCGAACCGCGACTCATCCTGCTCGACGAGCCGGCCGGCGGGGTCAACCCGTCGCTGGTCGCACGGCTGACGCAGATCGTGCGTGACCTGTCCGCGCAGGGCATCTCGTTCCTCATCGTCGAACACAACATTCCGATGGTGCTCGACCTGTGCGATCCGGTTGTCGTGTTCTCCCGGGGCAGGGTCATCGCGCAGGGGTCGCCGGAGGCGATCCGGACCGATCCGCTGGTGCTGGAGGCCTACCTGGGTGAGGACTGGCGTCCGACCGCCGGCACGGCCGGCTCGACCTGGTCGGGTGGGAACGGTCCTGGTCGGGCGGTGGGCTGAGCGATGTTGGGACTGCGTGGCGTGGTGGCCGGGTACGGCGGCGGCGACGTCCTACGGGGCGTGGACATCGAGTGCCCGACCGGGTCGGTGACCTGTGTCGTGGGGCCGAACGGAGCCGGTAAGTCGACCGTGCTGCGGGTGGTCAGTGGCCTGCTCAGGCCGCGTACCGGGCAGGTGCTGGTACACGGCGAACCGGTCGAAGGGCTTTCGCCGGAGGAGATCCTGCGGCGGGGGGTGGCCCAGGTTCCGCAGTCTCACGCGTTGTTTCCGGCTATGACGGTCCGGGAGAACGTGCTGATGGGCGGCTACCTGATCCGTCGGGACAGGGCGTTGCTGCGGACCCGGCTGGCCGCCGTGAGCGAGTTGGTGCCCGTCGTCGCCGAACGCGCCGGGGACACCGCCGGCAACCTGTCCGGCGGGCAGCGCCGGATGGTGGAGATCGCCAGGTGCATGATGCTCGATCCCCGAGTGATCCTGCTCGACGAACCGTCCCTCGGTCTGGACCCGGCCAGCCTGGCGGCGGTGGCCGGACTCATCGACCGGTTGCACGCCGCTGGCGCCACCGTGTTGCTGGTCGAGCAGAACGTCCGGCTCGGGTTGGGTCTGGCCACCCATGGCGTGGTGATGGAGGGCGGGCGGGTTCGACTGGCCGGGTCCGCCGAGGATGTGGCCGCACATCCGGACATCGCCGCCCTGTACCTGGGCGGTGGTTCGGTGGAGCGTCCTGACGTGGCCTCCGGTCCCGGTGACCGGGGCGGGGTTCGTGATGCGGGGTCGACCACCGGGTAGGGGGTCAGATGGATGATCGGGTGGCTTCGGCGATCTCGCACTGGGCACCGCGTTTCACCACCAACGGGGTGGCGGTGTCGGATTTCGAGCGGGTGACCAGCGGGATCACCGACTG
>DATCXL010000035.1:0-4014 GCA_036565825.1 Mycobacteriales bacterium | reverse complement strand
CACGTGGGCGGCCCCCGAACCGGAGGGGTTGCTCACCCCCGATGCCCTGGCCGAGCGGGCGCTGCGGGTGGTGGACGGTCCGGGTGCCGACCTGATCGGAACACTGACCGCCGAGGAGATCCTGGAACTCCGAGAATTCGGCGGGGAACTGTTCCAGTTGCAGGAACTGTTCACCGCCCGCCAGTCCGCCGACCCGGTCCGGGCGCTGGAGGGCGCACTGGTCGAGGCGTCTGCGGTGTACTGGTCGCGGATCTGCGCCCACCTTCGTCAGACCCGTCCGACGTTGAGTCAGCAGCGCACCAGGATCGCCGTCTTCCTGCGGAGACACGTGCCGAACATCGCTCGACTGGCCGAACGCTTCGCCACCGTGGGACTCAGCTCCCTGGTCACCGTCGCCCTGGACACCCTGCCGGGAACCCGTTCCCTCGACCAGGACACCCGGCGCACCATGGCCAGCAAGGTCAGCCTCGACTTCGTCTTCTTCACCGACAGCGACAGCCTGCACGCCCTGCGTCGGGCGATGCCGGCCCGTGGCTGGGTGACTCCTGACACCCGTGGAGTCATGTCAACGGAACACCTGCTCACAGCCCCCTCACGGCCGGAACCCGTCGGTTCCCGGAGACCCGCCGAGTCACCGAACCAACGTGGTTACCCGATGCCAGGGCTGGGCCTGTGTTGAGGCGAGCGCGGGATGCAGGCCGATGAGCCGGGAGTCAGGTGCGGTCAGCACAACCGGCGAGCTGTTGGAACATCAGGTGCGGTGCTGCGGTCAGGTACGTGAACGGGCGCTGGCCGCGCTGTCGGAGACCGTGCACGCTCTCCGTCTTGGTGAGACGTCGGAACACGCGGCCCTGGATATCTTCGCCGCCGAGCTTGCCCGCCGGGGCGTCGGTTCCTACTGGTACCCGGCCGGCGAGGCGGCCGGGTCGTTCCAGTCAGGATGCATCGTTGCCTTTGACACGGCGGCCTTTCCGCCCCGCACCGCGTTCAGTAATGCCCGGCATCAGGCCGCATCCGACAAGGTGCTCTGGGAGGGTTTCGGCTACTTCTACGCATCCCCGCAGGTGCTCATGCCGGGGGGCCTGGTGGCCTGGGGAGACGTCGGCTGCACCATCTATCTCGGTAAGGATCCTTCGGTCCGGGCGGCAGTACGCGACGGTTGGCAGCGCAACAAGGCCGTACTGGGGCAGCTTGGTGAGATCGGAACCCCCACCACGCTGGACCTGTTCCGGTTGAACGCGGCGGAGTCGGAAGGCCGTGGACTGGTGAACATCGCGTGGTCCCAGTCCGGTGAAGGTCACAACCTCGGACACCACTTTCCCGTTGCGACAGCCGCGAGCCTGGACGACCCGGCCGTGCGCGACCTTCCCTCCGCGCGCTGTTACGTGGACGGCGGTACGGACCGACCGCTGTCGGCGGGGCTGTGGACGTACGAGGCCCGTGATCGCTCCGTTCACTACCCAACCGGCGCGGTGGGATTCCACGAGATCGTGACCGCACAGGCAGGCAGGGTGATCCGTCTGCCCTCATGTCGTCGGCTACTCGAATCGGTGGGGATGGACTGGGTGATGTCATGACCGACGGACCGGCTGGCGACAGGGTTGCCGAGTTATCCGACATCGAGGTTCCCGAGCATCTGTATCTGCCACGCAAGACGTTCGAGTTCGGCGGTGCGGTGCTCACCCGGGCCGACGTCGAGGCGGAGACCGGGCGGATTCTGTCCACCGTCCCGGTCGCCGACGATCCCGAGGTGCGCGAGCTCGACCGGTACTGGGCCCGCGAACAGGCATTGTACGAGGTGCTGGCGGTCAGCCGGGGACTGCGTTACGCCGACTACCTGCCCGGTCGTGCGCACACCTACCGGCGGCTCGCCGAGGTCCTACATGGACTGTGTGGGGGACCGGTGGACAGCCTGGTGGAGGTGGGATGCGGCTCGGCGCTGCTCGCGCACCACGCCGAGGTGCGCCCCGGCGGGTACCTCGCGGTGGACATCTCGGCCGGTGCGCTGGGCTTCGCCGCGCGACTCGCGCAACGGGAGGGCGGGCAGATCAACACCCTTCGCGCGGACGCCACCCGGTTACCGCTGGCCCACGACACCGTGCGGGTGGGGGCGTCACTTGGGCTGATCGAACACTTCGACCATGACGCCCAGGTTGCCATCGTCGCCGAGACATGGCGGGTGTGTACCGACCTGGCGATCTTCGTGGTTCCGGCCATCCAGACCGCGATCTTCCAGACCATGTCCGCGCTCGAACGCGAGCAGGCCGGGCCCGAACTGGGTTTCCCGCTTGAGGAGCATTACCACGCCGTTGATTTCGACGCCATCGCGGCGGCCTGTGGGGTTTACGTGGTGGCCCGGGGTGCGTTCCACCTGGCTCTACCACGTCGGATTCCCACCAGGTATCTGCGCCCGGCGGAGCGGCGGTTGTTCACCGAACTTGTCTCCGCCGCCGAGGATGCATACCGGGGTCCGACCCCGGCGTCGGCCCGGGAGGCATGGTGGACCGCGGAGATGTCGATACCGCCTGACCTGACGGACCGTCACGGGTGGTTCACCTACGCGGCGTTCGGTACGGACCGATCCAGCGGTCCTCAGAGCTCCTGACACGAACCCGGCTCCCTGATCGAACGCCATCGTGTCAGGAGCTCCTGACCGGGCGATCGGGCGGAACCGTCGGGTCGACCCACTGACGTGACCGACATGGTGGCGCAGGGGGAACTGACGATCCCGGCGGTGTTGAGCCGGCCCGATCCAGCCCAGATCCGCGACGAGTTGGTCCAACTGGTGTTGCGGGCCTGCGCGGCCCGCTGAATGGCGAATTCGAGGAGTTCACCGACGACCCGGTGGAGCGTTACCCGCTTGGGCGGCTGGCCCCGGCCGGCACAGTGATCGAACCGGAGACCCTCGACGAGATCGCCGAGGCGGATGCGCCCGACCCCGGTGACGGCGATCCGGAGCCGGCCGCGCCGAACGTGGCCAGTATGTTCCCGTCCTCGATCGGCCTGGCCACCCAGGCCTCATCCGAGGTCACCGAACTGCTGGTCACCGGCACCTGGTCCGTTGCGAGCGGACCGCGTCCGAACCCCACACCGGCCCCGGCCAGCCCTGGCGCCGGGCTACGGGTCGCCAGCGGTCCATCCAGCGTCGAGCAGGTCAGGGGCGGACGAGTAGGAAGTTGGTTACCACCAGGCGCAGTACGGTCTGGTCGTTCTGGTTGATCACTTCGGCCCGGGTGTGCAGCACACCGCGGTCAGGCCGCGACGCCGACCGTCGGGCATCCAGGATGGTGCACCGCAGTCGCAACGTGTCGTTCGGCCGGACCGGCAACAGCCAGCGCAGTTCGTCGACGCCAGGACTGCCCAGGCTGGCCACCCTCGACAGATAGTGGTCGGCGAACAGCCGCATCATCACCGCCGTGGTGTGGAACCCGCTGGCGATGATGCCGCCGTAGATGCCCAGGGCGGCGGCCTGCGGGTCGACGTGGATCGGTTGCGGGTCGAACTCGCGGGCGAACTCGACGATCCGCGCCTCGTCCATGGTCACGCTGCCGAACTCGTACACCACGCCGGGTCGGTAGTCCTCGAAGTACCGGTCCTCGGTCGGTACGTCGAACTCGGTCATCGGCGCTGGCATTTCACCCGGTGTGTCCACACCCTGATCCTGCCTGCTGCGCGCACTGTCTGGGAGTCGCCCGAGCCATTCCGAGAGTGCCGCCGGCCTTGTCCTGATTCGAGACGTTATGGAGGAGGCAACATTAGGTACATCGAGTACTTGACGTACTTGACGTACTTGAAGAGGAGCGTGAAGCTTTGCTGACCACACAGCGGAGGTGTCAGGTGCCCGAGGCGCAGTACAACAGTTTTACCGAGGCCCGCGCCCATCTGAAGGACCTGTTGGACGCGGCGGCAGCCGGGCGTGTTGCGACCGTCCGCCGGGACACATCCTGGGCGGCGGTGGTCGATGCCGAACGGCTACGCCGTTTCCTCGCCTTGGTGTCGCCGGCTCGCGCCCAT
>DATCXL010000007.1:0-3151 GCA_036565825.1 Mycobacteriales bacterium | reverse complement strand
GGGCACGGCCGCAAACGTCTGGTCGCGCTGACCGTCGCGGTGGGTGTCGCACTGGGCGGCGGCGGAGTTGCCCACGCCGACGGCGGCAACCAGGCCCCGCGGATCCAGACCATCACCGCCACCGACGGCCACCCGTTCTGGGTGGACGACCAGGCAGGGGCGATCGGCCCGAACCTCACCGTCGACGGCCGCTGGGTGAACGCCGGCGACCTGCGCCCCGGCGAGTGGCTGGACACCCCCGGCGGTGGCCACGTCACCGTCCTGGCCACCCACGCCTACACGAAGACGACCACCGTCTACAACCTCACCGTCGACGCCGTCCACACGTTCTACGTGGTGGCGGGCGGCACGTCGGTACTCGTGCACAACAACGTGTGCCTACTGGACAGCGTCGGGAACGACGGAGACGTCGTCGTTCTGGGCAACCTGCCTGACACCGAGGTGGCGAAGAGCTGGCCCGGACACGTCGTGTTGGATGATCCGAACTGGACTCCTGCGGGGAACGCCGACTGGATCGACCTTGTCGCCAGTAACCGTCGCCCCGTGTACCTGGCCTCCCCGCTTCGACATGACACACTGTGGGACGCCAGGAACGCCCGCCCGAAGGTCTTCCAGCATGAGATCAACGCACTGATCAGGTCCGGGTACGAGTTCGTCGACGAGACGATGATGGTGCCGAAATGAGTTCCGCGGATCGTGGGGTCAGGGAACTGCTGGTGCCTCGTCCCAGGGAGAACTACCTGCGGTCCCCCCTGCCGGCGCCCCGTGATCAGCGCATCGGTGCGCTGGTCGACCAGTTGGAGTCCCCGGACGACTTCGCACGAGTGGCAGCGGGGATCGCTGATCTGGCGGAAACGGTCCTGGATGTGTACGCCCAACGCATGGCCGTCCTCGCGGTACGAAGGACGGCGGCAGAACCGCTGCGCCAGGGTCTGCGAGCCGCATGCCTGGCCAACAGCGTGGATGACCCGCGGAACGTCATAGTCGTCCTCGGACTGCTCTGGCGCAGTGCGGAGCTGATCGGCCTGTCTCCGGCGGAGGAGTTCACCGCGGTCGCGCGGCGGACCGGAACACACGGGAACGTGCTGCGGGCATTCACGGGCCGTCCCCCGGAGAGTCGGAGTATCGCCGCGATGAAGTACGCCGAGCGCGGTGCGGGTGAGGACTTCGAATACGTGTGTCTGTGGTGACGGCGGTGGATGTGCCGCTGGCGCGACTCGACTGAGCCAACGATTCGAGGAGTTGACACGTGTCGACAGCGTTGGATTGTCCTATCGAGACGAGACGGGGGGTCGGTTATGGCGGCCACGTGGTGTGGCGATGTGCGCCTGTCTGGCCGGGTCGGACATCAACCAGTCGTTCGCGGTGACCGCTGGTTCGGGTGGGACCGGGTTCGCCGCCGGTCCCTGCCCGTACCACCGAACTGACCCACCGCCCGGACCACAACCAACCCTCCCGGACGGACCACGCATCCGCCCGGGAGGGTGGCCGCTCGGTCTCGGTTCGGACTTGAGTCAGGCGGTGATGTCCTTCGGTCAAACCAGTACGTGGGCCAGCGACAAACCTAGTCAGTCATATCAGGTGCGGGATGGGCGGTAATGGGACGGAAATTGAGCCTGAGACGGTTAGTTGGCGTCGGCGCGGTGAGTGCGGCAACCGTCGCCGGGGTTGTGGTGATCACGTCCGCGCCCGCGGTGGCGGCGGCGGGGTGTGTGAAATCGGACCAGTACGCGAACCACGGGGTCACGCCGGCCAGCATCACCGGCGGGACGAACGTGTCGGGGGCGAAGTTCGGGGCCGCCCTCGCGATCGGGGACTTCAACCACGACGGGTTCGCCGACGCCGCGGTCGGCGCACCCGGCGACGTGGTGGGCGGTAACTCCTCCGGTGCGGTGTATGTGTTCCACGGCACGGCCTCCGGCATCGACGCGACGACCGGCGTTCGACTGACCCAGACCAACATCGGTGCCGGCAACGAGGCCGGGGACATGTTCGGCGCCGCACTGGCCTCCGGGGACTTCAACAAGGACGGCTTCGCCGACCTGGCCGTGGGCACGCCCGGTGAGGCGGTTGGAACCAACGCCAAGGCTGGTGCCATGGCGCTGTTCCTGGGCAAGTCGGCCGGTCTGACCACCGGGACGTTCATCGACCAGGACCTCGACGGCGGATCCAACGAGCCCGGGGACGCGTTCGGCAGCGCACTGGCCGCCGGGGACGTCAACGGCGACGGGTTCGCCGACCTGGCCATCGGCACGCCGGGCGAGGCGCCGCACGGCGGCACCGTGCACAGCGGCGGGGTCTACGTCTACAAGGGATCCTCCAGCGGCCTGGTCAAGGGCTGGGGCGCGACGCAGTCCGACATGGGTGCCGGCGCGGACGAGGCGGGCGACGAGTTCGGCGCGGCGGTGGCGATCGGGAACGTGACCGGCGACAGCCACGGCGACCTGGTGGTCGGCGCGCCGGGTGAGGCGCCGGGAACCGATCCGGCCGACAGCGGCACGGTCTACGTCGCGCCCGGGTCGTCGGCCGGCGTGAGCACCGGGTTCGGCGACAGTCAGACCGGCGACGGCGGTACCAACGAGGCGGGCGACCGGCTCGGTGCGGCCTTGGCGGTCGGGGACTTCGACAAGGACGGGCACGCCGACATCGCGGCCGGGGTGCCCGGAGAGGCACCGGACGCCGACCCGGCATCCGGTTCGATCCTGGTTTTCCCAGGTGCCAGTAGTGGCCTGGCCGTCGGGTACTGGGTTCAGGAACGCGACACCGGCGACGCGCCCGTCGCCGGTGACGGGTTCGGAGGCGCGCTGGCCGCCGGGGATGTCAACGGCGACGGGTTCGCCGACCTGCTGGTCGGCGCGCCGGGCAAGTCCTACGGCACGATCGGTGGTGCCGGAGCCACGTACCTGTTCTCCGGCGGTCCCCGCCAGGCCGGCTCGACGGTGAGCCTGAAGCTGGGTCGACGGATCGGCGAGTCCGACGTGCAGGCCGGCAACGAGAGCGGGGACACCTTCGGTAGCGCGGTGGCGATGGGGGACGTCACCGGCGACGGGCGCGCCGACGCGGTGATCGGTGACTCCGGTGAGGCCCCGCCCGACAGCCCTCGGTCGGGTACCGCGGTGCAGGTGGCGAACCTGGCCGCGCCGGTCACCCC
>DATCXL010000948.1:0-5497 GCA_036565825.1 Mycobacteriales bacterium | reverse complement strand
CAGTCTGTGCTCCGACCACGGCCGCGACGACCTCGGGCAGCAGGCGCGACCAAGACCTCGCGATGTCACCCCGGCCAACGTGCCGCCACATCCGCAGCACCACGGCGGTGGCCTGCGCGCTGAGTTGCGACAGGTCCCGGTAGTAGGCGGCCGCCTCCGTTTCGGCGGCCGCCATCACGCCACCTGGTTACCGGTCTGCCGGCCAGGCTCACCCGCTGCGGGCGCGGGCTCACCAGCGGACTCGTCGGGCTTCACACCGAACACGGTCTGAGCCTGCCGCCGGGCCTCCTGTTCGTCTTCCTTCTCCATGCGCCTGATCTGACCCTGGGAGTACCGGACGTCCTCGCGGGCCTGGCGAAGAGTCGAAATGCCCTCGGCGCGCAGCTTCACCGCCGCATCGGCCATCGCGGCCACTGTCGGCGTGGCCGGGTCACGCCAGATCGTCTCCAAGCTCCGCAACCGTTTATCGACCGGCCCGCCGCCATCCTGGAACCGGCGAATGACCCGCTGCGTGTGCTCGTACGCACCGCCGAACGGCACCTGCTTACGTTCGCAGCGCTTGATCAATCGGATCTCACCGGCCCGTCGGGACTCAGCACTCGGTGGATTCTCTGTGGTCAAACCGAGGTAGTCGGAGGGCAGGCCAGCGATCGACGCAACGAGATGCGCGAGCTGGTTGATCGTCTTGTGGAAGTTCGACAGATCGGCGGCTGGGAACTGAAACTCGCGCCCCCCCTCGACTGGGAGCATCAGCAGTTTGCCGAGGATCGCCTGCATCGCGGTGAGCTTGTTCCCGTCCTGATCCTCCAGATCATCCGGCCCGATACCCCACAGACCGCGAAGTGGAATCGCCACGCCCTCGGATGCAACCATCATGTCGGTCGCGATCTTGTTGGCTGCCCGGGCCAACGGCAGGATCGGATCGAGTTCCGAACGGCCGAGGCGACCCGAGACGGTCAACTGGCGTCGCGACCTGCTCGACAACCGGCCCCGGTTCACCAACGGGATCAGCGGCACCTCACCGAGCTTGTGTTCGTCGCGGCCAGTCTCCTTCCAGTCCTTCCCGATGTCGTAGTAGATCGTCTCGTTCGGCAGATACAGGGTGGCGTAATCCTCACGCGGCCGGACGATCGTCGCCTCGTCGGAATACCGGCGCAACGCGGCCCGAACCTTACGAGTGCGAGGGTCGACGTCCGCATACACCTCCAGCGGCGACTCGACCGTCACCAGCGGGGTGGACGTGTCGTCCTCGTTCGCGCCAACAGCCAGATAGGACCGGCCCATCACCAGCGCGTCGACCCGACCCAGCTGCGACTCCTCGTCCATGCCGTTGGCCTGCCAGACGCGCCACATCTCGACGTCGGCATCATCCGCGTCAGGCAGCCGGAACCCCTCGACCTCCAGGCGCTCCTCGACACTGTCCACAACCAGTTGCGGCCAGGCTATGACCACCTGCTCGATCCGGTCACCCAACTCCTGAACCAGATCCGGGTGCATGTAGGCCCGAGGGGCCTCCATCTCGTACTCGTCGTCCAGCAGTTGGAGGCGGTTCTGCTCGGAGGCGAGGATCACCGACAGGTACTGTGCCCACCCCAGCGGATCGGTCGGAAGTGCCATCGGTGCACCTCCTCACTCATCGTCGCATGACGATCATCTTGCGCCGCTTCTTCTGCCAACCACCCTTGGCCAACGCGTCCAGGCGAGCCCGCCACGACAGACACCCGGCCATCGCCAAGTCGATGAACTTGACCGAGTCCGACCGTTCCTTGTAGATCGTCCACAGGGGCGTGTCGTCCTCGTCGAGGAGACGCAGGTTCCCCTTACGCGCGTTCGCAATGTGTCGGGCGAACTGTGTGTCACCACTGTGCGTCAACTCACCCGACGTCTGCGCTGTCCGGTACGCGCGCATCGCCTGACCGATCTGACGCGGCCGATTCGTGTACCACTCCATCACCCGCTTATCCCCGTACCGGCCCGACCACCTGGCCACATTCGCCTCGAACCGCGGCGGGTCGGCGTAGACCAGGACGACGGCGAACTCGTCCATGATGTCATCGAGAGCACCATCGACCTGCTCGTCGGTGACCTCCCAGTCGTCACGGCCCTCGACGTTCTCCCAGGCTGCAAGCGGCCACTGGAACCCGGTCTCGACGTGCGTGCCGACGAACCCGCAGGCATCCCGCCACCGCGCCCCATCGAACCCCACCGTGATCGGCTCACCACGGTCGATTCGCACATCGGGCCGGGCCAGCCGGTTGTTCCACCGCACCGAGTCGAACGCCTGCCGGGCACTACTCACCCGACGGTTCAGCCACACCCGCTCCCAGTACGCCCGATCAGTATCCGGCTGCGCATACAGCGACGCGATCGAATCGACCTGGCCCTCGAAGTCCTCCCACTCGGCCAACGCCGGACCCGACGCCTCCCGGATCGCCGCACGAATCTGCTCCGGATCGCTCAGATCCTCGTCATCACGCACATCCGCCTGGCGGTGGAAGAAGAACAGCGTAGAGTCCTTCGTCTTCCCCTCGGCGACCATCTCCGCGTAGGTGTGCGTGCCCTCAGCAACCGACCCAGCGCCCTCCGCGTAGGTGGTCGTCGTCTCCAACGACCACGCGTCGGCCAGCACCCGCTTCGGGGTGTTGTTCAACATCGTCTGGTGGGTCTGCTTCTGCCGAGGCGACTCCAGACGGTGCGTCTCGTCGAAATGCTGCGCCGAGGTACGCGCACCATCCGCGGCATCCGGCGCGGCCGCCATCGCCTCGGCCTTACCATCACCGTAGATCCGCCGGATCCGTTCGAACCCGGCGTCGAACAGGTCAGCGTCCGGGCCTTCCTGGCAGATACACAACAGGGCCCCGTATGCCAACTCCTCGGTCTGGTGCTCGGTGTAGGCCACCATCGGGATGTAGGGGTCGGTGACCGGCCTGCCCACCGGCTGCCACACCCCGCCGACCTTCCGCCACCCGTCTGTGCGGACCGGACCCTCCGGGTGCAGCTCGGCGAACATGATCCACGCCGCCAGCTCGGTCTTCGCCGAGCCCTTCCGCAGCGAGATCGCGACCCGCTTGAACCGCCGCTTGCCCGCCCTCGGATGATCCCGCGGATACACCTGGTAGGCCCGGTAGATCAGCGCCCGCTTCTCGTCGTCGATCTTCGCCGGCCGGCCACGCAGATCCCCCGGACCGTGGATCGCGCGTTCCTCGATCAGGTCGCAGATTCCCGGGCCCAGTGTCGGCCAGGGTTCCTCATCCAATGGTGGGACGACGAAGACGCTCACACCGCACGCAGGGCGGCCAGCGGATCACCCGACGGCGTCGACTTCACCGCCGACCCACGCCGCTTCCGCCCCCTGGACTGCGCCTCATCAGTCCGCTCGATCTCCCACTGCAACCGACGCCGGTCGATCGGGGTCAGACCGAAACACTGACGCTGCAACCGGATCTCCGCGGCCAACGCGGCACGCTCCCGGGCCGTCTCCGCCTTCCAGAAGTCATCCACCAACGCCGCCAGAGCGAACAGGCCATGCCGATCAGACGAGTCGTACTCAGGGGCCATCGGCGACGCCCACACGTCAACCCACCACTGCCTGGTCTGTGAGTGCCAGATCCGATCCTCGGGCAGATCCGGCGCGACCACACCATGGCCTGCGGTCAGGGTCGCCCTGGTCGCCGACCTGTTCCGGCGCGCCGGATTCCGCTTCGGTGTCGGGGGCATCGCGCCCTCCGAATCCTCGTGAGCAACAGCCTCGCGCTATCACTCTGTGTAATTGCCGTAACCCTGGGATCCGTACGGAGAGAAAACCACCTCTCCCGCGGTCCTCTGGCCGTCCGTCCTGGGGGGTCCCCCCCCTGGGGTGTTTGTCCGTTTCCGAGGTGCCTGTTGGGGCAGGCTCCGTCGGACCGTTCACGTGCTGGCGGTGCGCGTTCTACCGTGTGTGCACCTGTGGATATGTGAGGGGTGGCGTGGTGTCCGAGCAGGAACCGAAGCAGCAGGTGCACCAGGCTCAGTCGAGGACTGCGTTACAGAGGTGGTTGCCGTACCTGATCGCGGCCGTGTTGCTGTTCGGTGTGCCGGCCGCGTGCGGGATTCTGATCTCGGCTGATGGTCCATCGCAGGCGAGTACGGACCACGACGCGAAGCGGGTGTGCCAGGACTTCGTGAAGGACCGGTTGAAGTCGCCCAGCTCGGCGGAGTTCTCTGGCGTGGTGGTGTCGCATGTGGTGGACGACTACACGGTGACCGGCGCGGTGGACTCGCAGAACCTGTTCGGCGCTGTGGTGCGCAACGCGTTCACCTGCCAGGTCAGGTCCGATGGCGGCCGGTGGCGGTTGACGTCGCTCACGGGTCTCACGAACTGACGCAGCTCAGCGGCTGATCTCGTCGAGGTAGCGGCGCTGCTCGTACTCGGCCACGCCGAGGGACCAGTGCAGCAGGCCCAACGTGGCGGACTGCTGTTGATCAGGGGCAGTGGCGTACAGCCATCGCTGCTCGCCGTCAGCGTCGATGTACTCGGCGACGAGGTGGAAGCCGGTGATCATTCCGCCTGTGTCACCGGCGATGTGGTCGTGGATCGCTGCCGTGATCGCCTCTGCCAGGTCGCTGTCGTGGGCGCTCACCTGCGGTTCCATCCTCCCTGTTGGTACTTGGCGGTCTCGCGGCTGTGGCATGGCCAGCACAATCCGCGCCCGTACTTCGGATCGTTCGGATTCAGCCCCGCCGCGACGATCTCCCTGCGACCCCACGGGTGGGTCTGTCCGGGTGGGATCCAGTGGTGGTCGGCGTGCCGGCTGGGTCGCAGGCAGCCGTCGATCACGCAGATCGGGTCGCGGGCGAGTACGGCTTTCCTGAACGCCTTGTGGCCGGCGCCTCCGTAGCCGCGCTGTGCCGCGGTGCCGCGTGCCAGGTCTGCTCGGCGTGTGCATTCCTGGCATCGTCCCTGCCCTGCCGGGATGATCTGTGGGCAGCCTGTGGGGTGGTCACCGCATCTGGTGCAGGAGCACACGTGGTTCGCCCTGGGCGTCGTCACCTCCGAGATGGTGGCCCCGGCGGGAGTTGAACCCGCGTCCCTGTCCGCGTTTCCGGCGCGGTCTGCTCTACCTGTTGAGCTACAGGGCCGTGGTGGCGCGGCCGGGATTTGAACCCGGGACCTCTGGGTTATGGGCCCAGCGAGCTACCACTGCTCCACCGCGCGTCGCCTTCGGGCACACTTCTCCCGAAGTGAGGACCACGCTAACACAACTCTCAACGCAGGATCGAGGGTTAGCTGGCCTCCTGCCACCACGCCGGCGACCACCCGTCGGCCCGGGCACCTGCAAACCAGTCCGCGGCCTCACCGGACGACACCCTCAACCGCCGCCCGCACCCACCGCACTCCGTCGTTCCCGGGTCATCCCGGGACAGCCCGACAGGGCCACCGCAGGACGGGCAGGGCACGACCGGACGGGTGGAATGCCCGGCGACACCGAGCAGACCGCGAGCCGCGGTCAGGATGTGG
>DATCXL010000947.1:0-6553 GCA_036565825.1 Mycobacteriales bacterium | reverse complement strand
CGCGACGCCTTCGGCCTGCGCGGCGACGACGGCCGCCTCGGGGTCGGCGACCGTGCTGGTGCCGGTGCGGCGGGTACGTGTTCGACGGGTCACTGTGTGGCTCCACGGGAACGGGTCTGCCAGATACTCGCGAAGCGTAGGCGAACCTGCGTCGCGAGTGGCAGTCGGCTGGTGTCCGGCGGTGAGTCACACCGTCAGCAGCGGGGCAACTCTGCCCAAACCGTGCTGGTATTCCTGCGGTTGTCGACACCCCACGAGTGCGCCAACGCGTCCACGATGGCCAGGCCTCGACCCCGGGTGTCCGCCGGGCCGGCCCGGCGAAGGCGCGGCGCGTCCAGACTTCCACCGTCGGTGACCCGAACGACCAGACAGCTGTGGCTGCACGACCAGGACACGGTGATCACACCGCCGGGAAGCGGCCGGGCGTAACGCACCGCGTTGCCAACCAGTTCGCTGATCAGCAGGGCCGCGTCGTCCACCATCCCTCGGGAGGCACCACGCCGCCGGAGGTCCGCGACGAGACTGTGCCTGACCTCGCCCGCGCTGGTCGGGGAATGCGGCACCGTCAGTGTGGCCAGCGTGCCACCTCCAGTACGACGTGGGCAGGGCGCGGCGGACCGCACGACCGGGGTGTCACCGCACAAGTACCCAGGTGCAGCGACCGGTAACCCTGCGCCACCGCGCCGGCCGGATCATTCCGCAGACTGCCACCGGCACGCCCGTCACACACCCGAGGCTGGCGTGTCTCACCTGCGCCCCAGTCGTTCGAGCACCTGCACCGGCCGGTTCGTGATGACCGCGTCCACCCCCAGCGACAGGGCCAACTCGACGTCGTCGGGTTCGTCCACGGTCCACACGTACACCCGGTGTCCGCGGGCGTGCACCCGCTCGACGTAGGACGGGTGGGCGCGTATCACCCGCATCCCCGGCCCGGCGATGCCGACCCCGGTGGGCAGTGAACCGTCCCGGCGCGTCGGTGGCACCCGGTCCATCAGCAGCACCGTGGGAAGGGCCGGCGCGAGCAGTCGGATCCGGCGGATGCCGATCGGCGCGAAACTCATCACGGTCACCGTGGAACTGTCCCGGTCCGACGGGTTGTCCAGCCCGAACCTCCGCAGCACCCGCACCAGTTGCTGTTCGACCAGTCCCGCGTAGCGGGTCGGGTGTTTGGTCTCGATGACCATCCGGACCTGCCGGGGAGCGTCCAGCACGATGCCGAGCAGTTGTTCGAGGGTGAGCACCGAGGTGGGCGGCGGCTCGGTGGCGTCCGTCGACCACCCAACAGCCCTGGACCTGGCCTGGTGCCAGGAGCCGAAGTCCAGTCCGTACAGGTCGGCCAGTTCGAACTCGGAGACCAGACCGTGCCCGTTGGAGGTCCGGTCGATGCGGCGGTCGTGCACGCACACCAGGTGCCCGTCGCGGGTCAACCGGACGTCACACTCGAGCGCGTCGGCGCCCTCCTCGATGGCGCGCGCGTAGGCCGCGAGGGTGTGTTCGGCGACCGCGTGGGACGACCCACGGTGGGCGACGACGAGCGGAGACCGCGCGACGGACATGTTGTGTCGGGTCAGCGCACGGCGCAGGGCGGTTCCGGATCGGATCAGACCCACACCGGACGGTCAGATCCCTCGGCGACCTGCCACACGCCAGCGACCTCGACCCACCTCCTCGGAATTCCGGTAAACCGGTGACACCGGCGACCCTACGATAGGAGTCACCCGTTCGGCGGTACCACTCCGGCAGGGGCCCCGTTTCTTACCAACCACAGCAGACCGCCCGTCCAAGGCCGTGTCCCGACTTGGTCAAGGGGCTTGTGGCGCCGGTCACCGTGGCCCAGGCTCGCCTCAGCGGAGGCGGGAATCCCGGTATGGACCCGTTTCCGCACGGCAAGGGAGGAGTCTACAAATGCAGGGCCTGATGCAGGACTACCCGCTCACACTGCCCCCGGTCTTCGACCGGATCGAGCGGATGTTCTCCGACAAACGGATCGTCACCGCGACGGCCACCGGCGTGGAACGCTCAACCTACGGCGAGTGGGCCGAGCGGACCCGGCGGGTGGCCGGCATGCTGGACGCGCTGGGTGTCAGCGAAGACGGCCGGGTGGGAACCTTCGCCTGGAACACCGGACGGCACCTGGAGTTGTACTGGGCCGCGCCGTGCAGCGGGCGGGTGCTGCACACGCTCAACATCCGGCTGTTCCCAGAACAGCTCACCTACATCGTCAACCACGCCGCCGACGAGGTGATCTTCGTCGACCGGTCGCTGCTGGCCGCCCTGTGGCAGGTGGTGCCGTCGCTGCGCACCGTCCGACACTTCGTCGTGATGGACGACGGCGCGCCGACCGAGATCCCCGACGACCCCCGCATCCTGCACTACGAGGAACTGCTGGCCGACGCGAAGCCGGTGCGGTTCGCGATCGACGACGAGAACCGGGCCGCGGCCATGTGCTACACCAGCGGTACCACCGGCAACCCCAAGGGGGTGCTGTACTCACACCGCTCGACCTACCTGCACGCGCTGCAGTCGCTGTCCAACGCGGCCGGTATCGGGCTCAGCGAACGCGACGTGGTGCTGCCGGTGGTGCCCATGTTCCACGCGAACGCATGGGGGCTGGCCCAGGCGCCGCTGTTCGCCGGTGCCGACCTGGTGCTACCCGGACCGAACATGACCCCGGCGGCCATCGCCGGGATGCTGGAGCGGGAACGGGTGACGTTGACCGCCGGGGTGCCGACGATCTGGATCGGCATGCTGCCGCTGCTGGGCGACCACGACCTTTCCTCGCTGCGCACCATCCTGTGCGGCGGGTCGGCGGTGCCCAGGGCGTTGTCCGAGGCATACCGCGCCAAGCTCGGCCTGCCGATCACCCAGGCCTGGGGGATGACCGAGACCAGCCCGCTCGGGTCGATCAACGAGCTGCCCAGTTCCTACGACGACTGTTCCGAGGAGGAGAAGGCCGACGCGCGGGCCCGCCAGGGCATCCCACCGGTCGGGGTGGAGATCCGGATCGTCGAGCCGGGCGGGAGCACCGAACTGCCCTGGGACGACGTCGCCACCGGGGAGTTGCAGGTACGCGGTCCGTGGATCGCCCGCTCCTACTACGACGACGACCGGTCCGCGGAGAGCTTCACCTCCGACGGCTGGTTGCGCACCGGCGACGTGGCCGCGGTGGACCGGCAGGGCAACATCCGGGTGGTGGACCGCACCAAGGACCTGGTCAAGTCCGGTGGCGAGTGGATCAGCACGGTCGAGTTGGAGAACCTGCTGATGGGCCACCCGGCGGTGGCCGAGGCCGCCGTCATCGGAGTGGCGCATCCCAAGTGGAACGAGCGGCCGCTGGCCTGCGTGGTGCTGCGGCCCGACGCGACCGCCAGCAGGAAGGACATCATCGAACACCTGCGTCCGCTCGTGGCGAAGTGGTGGCTGCCCGACGACGTGGTGTTCATCGAGGAGATCCCCAAGACATCGGTGGGCAAGTTCTCCAAGAAGGACCTGCGCGAGCGCTTCGCCGACTACCAGTTGCCCACCGTCTGACCCGCGCACACCAGATCCCTGCCCGCACGATCCGGACGGCAGGGATCTGGTGTGTTCGTTGGTCGGCTCCGCCCCGGGTCAGGCCCGGCGCGGCCGCCAGGCCCGCTCGGCCGCCCCGCAGCCGACAGCCAGCACACCGGCCACCGCGAAGGAGACCAGCGAGGCGGAGAATCCGTTCGTCGGCGACACGCCCAGCGCGGACTGCAGGTCTGTCCAGAAGGTTCCCCAGGCCGGGAACCGCTCCAGTTGGGTGGGCACGGTGACCTGGTACGCGACGAACCCGGCGAGCCACGGCAGGCCCATCGCCCAGCGCCGCCGGGCGTTCTCACCGGTGTCCCAGCCACCCCGCCCGAACAGGTGGTAGTCGACCAGGAAGGTCGCCGCCAGCGGCACGAAGACCGCGCCGATGAGCAGCAGGAACGGTTCGTAGGAGTTGCCGTCAAGAACCAGCGCGAAGGTGGTGGCCACCGCACCGACGATCACCGCGAGCACCCGCCGGTCGGCCCGGGGCAGCACGTTCTGCGCACTGGTCGCGGTCGAGTAGATGTTGGCGAACGACTCGTCCACCTCGTCCACGGCCAGGATGCACAGTGCCACCGCACCGGCCGGCACCGCCAGCAGGGCCCCGATCACGTCGTCACCCGGCCCGACCGCGTACGCGCGCAGCGCCAGCACGCCGAGCACGAAGAACGCCGCGGACGAGGCGAAGTACCCCAGGTACGTGCCGGAGAACGCGGCCCGGCCGGTGCGTGAGAACCGGGAGTAGTCGGCGACCAACGGAATCCAGGACACCGGCATCGCGATGACCAGGTCGGCCGACGTCCAGAACCCGGTCCACGAGCCGCCGGTCAGCGAGCCGAGCGGTCGGTGCAGCGCGGAGTAGAAGAAGTACGCGGTGCAGGCCAGCACCGCGACCACCGCGACCCGCTTGAGCAGTCGCACCGAACCGAGCGGGCGCAGCGCCATCGTGGTGGCCACCACACCGGCGGCCAGCACGTACACCCATCGCGGCACCGATCCGTACACCGCGTGCGCGGCCACACTGATGACCCAGATCTCGTAGGTGGCCCAGCCGACGCACTGGGCCAGGTTGAGCACGGTGGGCAGGTAGGAACCACGCCGGCCGAACAGCCCGCGCAGCAACACCATGGACGGCGCGCCGGTCTGCGCACCGGCCCGGGCTACCAGGGCGAGCAACAGGCAGCCCAGCGCGCTGCCCACCAGGATGGCGGTGACCGAGGCAAGGAAGGACTGCCCGGCCGGGACCAGGAACGACGCGGTGACCGGGATGAGCAGGCTGATCCCGAGGTTCGCCCACAGGCCCAGCTGGTCGACGAAGCCGAGTGTGCGGGGCACCTCGGCGGTGAGTGTGGTCGGCGCCTCGGCGGGCGCGGTACCGACCGGGGAACTGACAGCGGAGCTGGACACGAAAAACACGCTCCCTACGCGGGTCTGAACCCGACAGGTTGAACGGTCGGCGGCTCTCAGCCGCCCTCTCAGCCCGGTCGCACCGGACTCCCGTGGTGACAGGAGCAAACTAGCGTGAACGTCATGTCTCCGCCTACCCGCGGTCGGTACCTGGCACTGCGGCCGCGAGCAGGGCGTCCACCTCGGCCCAGAAGAGCACCGCCGGGTCGATCCCGACCGAGTCGAACTGGCCACCGATCTGCAGGCTCAGCACGCCGTGCCAGCGCGTCCAGGCGGCGGTCGCGAGTCGGGATAAGCGAACGGCCGGACCGTTGGCCGGACCGTCGGCGGAGTTGCCGGCCGGACCGGATGACGGCACCAGGGCGGAGAGCGCGTCCAGCAGCGCGGCCCTGGTACGCCCAGCGGCCGGCGCGATGCGATCAGCCGGCACCCGGTCGGTGGGCACGGTGGCACCGAACAGCAGTCGGTACCGGTGCGGTTGGGACAGGGCCCACTCCCGGTAGGCGGCGGCCACCGCGCGCACCCGGTCCTGTGGCGGGCGGGCGCCGGTGGGGTGGGCCGCGGCGTGCACCATGTCGGCCAGGTCCTCGTAGGCATCCACCACGAGTTCGACGAGCAGTTCGTCACGTCCGGCGAAGTACCGGTACAGGGCGGGACCGGTGACACCCATCTGCCGCGCGATCGCGTTCAGCGAGAGCCCACACGGCCCGGACTCGGCGAGCTGACCCAGGGCCAGGCGCTTGACCTCGTCCCTGATCTCGGCCCGGTACCGTTCACGACGGTTCGCCGGGACTGGCGACACCACAACCTCCTCCGATCGATCGATTCCGACTTTATGCCGCGGTTGTCCGTGACAGGGTGTAACGAAAATTCGTACATCTAACAACGAACGGGCTAGGGCGTGTCTGTACCCTCCGCCGACGCGTCCAGGTCCGATTCCCGCCAGCACAGCCCCCCGGCCCGGGCGCACACTCAAGGGGTGATCGAAGACTTCGAACACTGCTACCGGGCGGTGGCCAGCCGTGACCCGCGGTTCGACGGTCGGTTCTTCACCGCGGTGACCAGCACCGGCATCTACTGTCGGCCGAGTTGCCCGGCGCAGACCCCACGACGGGAGAACGTGCGGTTCTACCGGATCGCCGGCGCGGCCCAGGCGGCCGGGTTCCGCGCGTGCAAGCGGTGCCAGCCGGCGGCAAGTCCAGGTTCGCCGGAGTGGAACCTGCGCGCCGACCTGACCGGGCGGGCGCTGCGGTTGATCGCCGAGGGCGCGGTGGACACCGGTGGGGTGACCGGGCTGGCCCGCCGCCTCTCGGTCAGCGAACGGCACCTGCACCGTCTGTTGGTGGCCGAGGTCGGCGCCGGTCCGCTGGCGCTGGCCCGTACCCGGCGGGCCCAGACCGCCCGGCTGCTGATCGAGTCGACCCGGCTGCCGCTCACCGAGATCGCGTTCACCGCCGGCTTCGGCAGCGTGCGGCAGTTCAACGACGGTTTCCGGGCCGCGTTCGGCACCAGCCCGTCGCGGCTGCGCGACCGGCTTCGGACCCGGCCCGGCCAGGCGGCGGGCGGTCCGCCGGGCGGCACCGGCTCGATCGTG
>DATCXL010000946.1:0-2980 GCA_036565825.1 Mycobacteriales bacterium | reverse complement strand
CTCGTCCACCGAGTACCGACTGGCCGGCCACACCGCGAGCAGCACCGACACCAGCAGCAGACCGGCGTCACGCAGGATCTCCAGGGTGTACCGGGTCCGGCCGTCGTTCAGGTCGCCGCCACCGCCGAAGCACCCGCAGTCGATCCGCAACCCGCGTGCCGCCGCCGAGGCGACCCCGGCGATGAACAACGTCAACAACACCGCGGACACGATCGCGCACAGCCGGGTACCCAGGCCGACCAGGAGCAGCACCGCCAGGGTGATCTCCAGGTACGGCAGGCCATAGCCGACCAGGTGGACCGCCCACTCGGGGAACAACCGGTAGGCCCGCACGGCCCGCACGCTGCCGGCCGGGTCGATGACCTTGGCCAGGCCGGCCCACATCCACACCGCGGCCAACCCGAGCCGCACCACCAGGGCGACATGACGCCGAGCCCCGGCCCACCGACCGCCCGCGTCAGGCGGCGTGGCGAGATCGGCCTGGGTCACTGGTGCTGTCCCTCGGCGATCAGCGGAAGGTCGTGCACCATGTCGTCGGACGAGCTACCCGCCAGGTAGAACACCCTGGCCAGATCGTCCGGACCGTAGAGCATGACCTGTGCCGAGTGGGTCTGCCCGCCGTCCTGGGCCACCGGTATGTTGGCCGCCTGTTGCGCCGCATCGATCTGGTCCTGGCTACCGGTCAACCCGACGAACCTGCTCGCCAGGTCCCCGTCGAAGTGCCGGAGCCAGTCCCCGAGCACCGCCGGGTTGTCCCGCTTCGGATCGGTGGTCACGAACACCACGTCGACCTTCGCCCGCACCTGCGCCGGCACGGTACGAAGCGCGGTGGCGATGTCGGCCATGGTGGTCGGGCAGACGTCCGGACAGTGGGTGTAGCCGAAGTACAGGAACGTGGGTTTGCCCGCGGTGGTCGCGGCGAAGTCGTAGGGCTTTCCCTCGGTGTCGGTCAGCGTGAACGAGGGGCGCCTCTCGGGCGTGGCGAACTGGGCGCCGGCGAACATCGACCTGGGCGTCGACACGCTCACCGGTGCGTCCGTGCTCGGCTCGGCGGACGACTGACCGGAGCATCCGGCCAGCAACAGTGCGACGGCCAGTTGCCCGACCAGCAGGATGGGACGGCGGCTCATCGGTCACCCCCCTGGGTGGGTGCGGGTGCCGCGATCGGCACGATCGGGGCGTTCACCAGCACCTGTCCGGCGTGCTGGAAGGTGAGCAGCAGGCTCACCCGGTCGCCTGGGCGGAGCGGGCCGAGCAGCCCCTCCATCATGAGGTGGCCTCGCGTCGGTGCGAGGGTCACGGTGGAACCTCCGGGGATCGTCAGGGGCCCGGTCGCGGTCATGTCCTCGGTACCAGGTTGCACCTCGGTGGTACCAGGGGTCTGACCGGGGTCTGGGGCCGGTACGTCGTGCAGGGTCACCGTCTGGGCGGCCCCGCTGCTCACCGACAGTAGTGTGTCAGGTCGGGTGCCGTCGTTGGCTACGGACAGGTACGCCGCGGCCACGTCCGGACTGGCCGGTTCCCGGACGTAGGCGCCGAACACCCGGATCGAACCGGCGGTCACGCCGCCACCGGTGGCGCCCGGGTGCCCGCTGGCCGGCGCGACCGGCATCGCCCCGACCACCAGACCGAGCAGGCCCGCCACGCAGGTCACGAACGCGAGCAGCGGCCCGACCACACCACGCCGGGCGGGCCGGAGGGTGTCCTCCGGCCCGCCGACGTGACTCGACGTCACCGTCACGAGACAGCAGTCTCCTTGCCCGCCGCACCGGCGGCCGAACGGCGCGCCGTCAGGCCCACGCCCAGCCCGGCGACCCCGATCACCACGCCGACCAGCCCGATCACCATCGCCGCGGTGACCGAACCCTTGCTGGGTGCGTCGGACTCGGCCGCGGCAGGTGTGGTGTCGGTGGTGGTACTGACATCGGTGTTGGCGGTCGCGGCCGGCGCGGCCCCGTCGGTCGTCGCGGCCGGGAGGAGCTTCAGGATGGGCGCCGGGTGCTGGGGCGAGTCAGCCCCGTCCTTCTTCTCCTCGATCCAGGCGACCTCGTTGCCGTCGCTGTAGGTCTGGATCGCCTTGAACTGCAGCGAGTCCACCTTGGGCAGCGGGCCGACGCTGAGTTCGAACTCCTGGTACTCACCCGGCTTGATCGCGCTGGCCGTAGAGTCCGCGGTCCACTCGACCACGGACACCACCTCGGTGATCTCCTCACCGCTGCTGTTCTTGATCGGGGTGGCGGGCTTGGTGGTGGTGACCTTGTAGGTCCACCCGGGCAGCGGCTTGACCGACGCGTTCGCGATCGGGGCGTCGGTGGGGAACTGCACCTTCACCCCGGTGGTGGACGCGGTGTCGCTCTCGGTGGGGACACGGATCGCCAACGTGCCGAACCCACCCTGCTTGGCATTGGTGGAGTTGACCGTGACGTGGGCGAACGCGGGCGCGGCGGCCACACCGACCAGCAGCGCGGCCATTCCTCCGCCGACCACAAGTCGACGAACCAGACGGGACATGCAGACTCCTCTTCGTGTTCGTGGGCCGAACTGCCCGCGATTCGTGATGGCGGCACCAGGGGTCATTTCACGGTGACCTTCGCCGTGGCGGTGGACTGGTCGAACTCGGACGTGCGCACCGACACCCGGATCTGCCATCCGCCGGCGGCGGGCAGTGCCAGTGCGGTGTTGAGGTAGTGCCCGACACCGGCGTGTCGCAGGTCCACCGGCAGCGGTCCGAGTTCACGTTGCGGAAGCGCGGCGGTGGCGGTGACCTCGCGCGGGTCGAACGGTTTGCCGTCACGGCCGTAGACGTACAGGTGGAGTTCGTTCGGACCGGTCCGGACCGGGGAGAGTTCGACCTGCACGCTGCCACCACCAGACAGCGTGATCGTCTGTCCGAACGTCGGGGAGTAGGTCTGCCGGGCCGGCGCCTGGTTGACCAGCACCGCCGTCAACGCCAGCACCACGACAGCGATCAGCACCTCCA